>NZ_JBHFNP010000048.1:0-14357 GCF_041929235.1 Microseira sp. BLCC-F43 | reverse complement strand
TATGGTGTTGCACTTTGAGCCTGTGTCTCCTGATTCAACACCTGAAATGGTGACGGCATAAGCAATATAAAACCTACTGATGAGTATGATATCGCCTATGCAGAAAATGTCCCGGTAAAAGAGTTTATGGAATCTGAGGCTCAGGAGGAAGACTAATGTTAGATATTACATTCTACTGGGAAGATAAAGAAGAAGCAGAAGCGATCGCGGTTTCAGAGGAGTTTTATCAGTGGCTTGCTCGCTCGGAGTTTTCTAGAATAGGTAAATCTGAAATCAAGGAGATGAAAGTCGATGGAGAGCCTGTAGAAGTTCCTGTAATTCAACTTGAGGGAATGAATCGCCGAAAGCTGAGCGATTTCTGGCGCGATGCCATTGTTCAAGAAACTGATGAAATGTTGGATAAATTGGGAAGTTCGCCATCTAAGGAAGCATATCAAGCAGCTACATATAGACTATTAATATTGCAAAGGTTACGCAAGCAAATAGAGAAAGTGGTTCTCCAGGACATATTATGCCAAACTATCAGTTAGATGCCAATGTAGTAAAGCTATTTTGGCAAAATCATCGAAATTTTTAAAGCCGAAAGCACAACGTTTTAAAACTTTTAAGCGGTTATTTATTCCCTCAACCATAGCATTAGTCGTTTTCTGCTCAAAGTAACCGACTATTTCTCCAAACCAGTTTTTGATCGTTTTTACTGTTTTTGGTAAAAAATAAAACATCATAAAAAAGGAGTCAGCCGCCTGGATTTAAGAAGGTAAAGAAATACGGGGAGTATGTCAATATGATTCGACCGACCACGCCCGATGACACGGCTGCGCTAATCGCCCTCGCCGAAGCGATTGGCTTCGCGCCAAACGAGATCGAGGAACTCAGGGAATTGCTGGCTGGATACTTCGCCGGTAGCCTTGGTCGCGACCATTTCTGGGTTACTGACGATGACGGCGGGCTGGTGGGGGTCGCGTACTACGCGCCGGAACGGATGACCGATGGAACGTGGAACCTGTACCTGATCGCCGTCCGACCCGATCTCCAGGGGCAAGGGCGCGGTTCGGCACTGCTGGGCTACGTTGAGCAAACTTTGAGGGCGCAAGGCGATCGCTTGCTGTTGGTGGAAACGTCGGGGCTGCCGGATTTTGAGCGCACGCGGGCGTTCTACCGCAAGTGCGGTTATGAACAGGAAGCGCGGATTCGCGATTTCTACAAAGCGGGGGATGACAAAATTGTTTACCGCAAGGCGCTGACCGCTCAGGGGTAGTGAGCTTGTGCATTGACACTCCCCGGCTTAAAAGACCGGGGATTCTGTAATCAACGTCAGAGTTTGCCCTAGCAGGGTTTCCCCAACTAGCGTAGTGACCCCAACTTCTACAGCGTTTCTTCGGGAGTGCCCCTCCCTAGCTTGCAATGCAAGATTTAAAATATTTATCGCCGCGTTTTCATCTCTATTTAATTGACACCCACACTTACAAATATGGGTGCGAGTTGATAGAGATTTCTTCACAATTGTCCCGCAATTGCTGCATTTTTGACTCGTAAACTGCGGGTTAACTGCAACAGCAACGCGCCCGAATTTGCTAGCAAAATATTCAAGCCATTGCCTAAATTGTGACCACCCAGCATCGCTGATTGACTTGGCTAAGCAATGGTTCTTGACCATATTCCGAACGCTTAAGTCTTCATAGGCTACTAAGTCGTTAAACTTGACTACGCAACGCGCCAGTCTAAGAGCGTGTTCATTACGTTGCCTACTTACTCTCAAGTGTTTCTTAGCAAATCGCTTTCTTGCCTTACGGCGTCCGTTTTTACCAAATTCTTTTTTGTAGATGCGACGTTGAGCATGTTTGATAGCCTGCTCAGCTTTCCTCAAAAAGCGCGGATTTTCTTCCTGATGTCCGTTGGAATCAGTATAGAAATACTCAAGCCCCACATCTAGTCCGATTACGTTTCCGGTTGCTTCTAATTGTTCTTTGACTTCAGTGTCAAGTACAAATTGACAATAGTAGCCATCTGCCCGACGCACCAACCTAACTCGCTTGATTGATTGAACCGGGTAAGTATGAATATCCCACTTACCTAATAGCTTTAACTCACCAATACCTTTCTTGTCACTAAAGGTAATCCGGCGTTTGGTTGGATGCAACTTCCAGCCGCTTGTCTTGTACTCAACCGAACGGTTATCTTTCTGGAAGCGTGGAAAACCCTTTTTCCCAGGTTTTTTGGATTTACAGTTCTCGTAAAACCTGGAAATTGCAGACCATCCGCGTTCCGCAGCCGCTTGCACCGCCATTGAGTTGAGGTCTTTAACAAATCCAAATTCGTTGCGTAGTTCATTAAACTCAGCGAGACTGTCACCAGTCCCGCTGGTCTTCAAAACCGTGCATGAGACTTTCACCTCACACGGCTCCTCAATGATTTGGTGCTTGTCACGCATACCTCATTACCCATTTATCCGAGACTTTTTCAAGTCTTTTGGTGGGCTTAGGCTTGGCACTATTACAGCCAGATTGTGTGCCGAGACTGCCATCTAGGGCTGTCTTTGTGTCGTGGCAATGTCTGTGAAGGAGTTGCCGATTCTCATATGAATCCTTTCCACCTTGCGATTTGGGGATTTTGTGGTCAATTTCCATCACATCTTCCTCGCGGAAGTATAAGCAGCAGTGGGCGCATTTCCCTTTTTGCTTTTTCAGGAGTTTTGATATCCTATTTGGCATTTCTGGGTTGTCTCCCATTCTTGTACTCCAGTAAACTAGGTTGCCGTCGTATGGAGACGATTTGCCTTTAACTTTCACATGTCGCACTATTGGGGTGTCGGCATGTGAAAATAACCGATAGGGGTTATCCCCTTCTTTCCTGGTCGCAAATACCCAGTTATTGCCGTCTACGGTGTGCCAGTATTTATTGGCTACCCATCCTTTATTTTTGTTTGGATGGCGACGTGTTGCCCAAGCCTCCAACTTCTGATACATGAGATAATCAATTCTTGAGTAAGTAACCTTACTTACTACAGTTGCATAGTAATTTGCCCATCCCTTAATTATTGGGTTCAAGTTTTTTATTAATCCCGCTTGCGGTACTGACTTGTGGGCGTCTATGATACTAGCTATTTTTTCGCAGTGTACCTTTTGTTTGGTTTTGCTTGGGGTGATGATTGTTTTAAAACCCTGTTTAGAGTGGTACTTTCCTACTGGAAATTGTTGTATCGTGAAACCAAGAAAGTCGAATCCTGGTTTTTCTTGCTCATACTTTCTGAGAGTGTGGGCAAGTCTCGTTTTGCTGGGTTTTAATTCTAGGCCAATATCCTTTAACCATTCCTGGATTATCTCCTTGCATCTTTGGACAACGGTTATGTCTTCGTGGAGAACAACGAAGTCATCGGCATATCGGATTAATTGTGGCGGCGTGAAAGCCGTTCCTTTCTTATGGAACCATGTTTCCCTAGACTTTCTTTCTAGTTTTGGGAATTCTGTCAATATCCGTTCTTCCATCCCGTGGAGGGCGATATTTGCCAGTAAAGGGGAGATGACCCCACCCTGTGGCGTACCCTCAGATGTCTCGAAGTACTGCATGTTGTCCATCACCCCCGCTTTTAACCAGGCTCGAACTTGTCGGTGGATGGTAGGGGATGTATTTAGTTTGTTTAGCAGCGCTTCATGGTCGATGCGGTCGAAGCATTTGGCTATGTCGGCATCCAGAACGTATTTCTGTTTCTGCCTGACTGCTATAAATATTGCTGCGATTGCATCATGGCATGACCTCCCTGGTCTGAACCCATAGCTATTAGGTTCAAATCGCGCTTCCCATTCTGGTTCGATTGCCAGTTTGACTAGCGCTTGCAAGGCTCGGTCTTTCATTGTAGGTATGCCCAAAGGTCGCTTCTCTTCCGTTCCAGGCTTTGGAATCCATACTCGCCTAGTCGGGCTAACCTTTGATCCCAATCTTAGGTTGTTTACTAGCTTTAACCGTGCTGCTGGGGATAGGGATTTTACCCCGTCCACTCCTGCCGTTTTCTTGCCAGTGTTATCTTGGGTGACTCTACGAACCGATAACGCTCTTGCTGACCAGGACTTCATCAACGTCTTTTGGAGTCTGCGTACTGCTTTAACATCACCACGTTGAGAGGCAAGGGTAGATTCTCTTTTGGAGCTTATAAACCTTGCGTTCTAGCTTTTGCCAGTTCACATGGTTCCATTCCACCGTAGTCTTTAAACTCGTCTTAGACATTTTTACTCACTAATTGAGACTTTATCTTCCAAATACATCGTGAGTCTGTCTGCATATCCTAGACATTACTCCAGGTTTTCGCTTTTGACTCAATCTTTCCGACCTGCTGCATACGGTTAGCACCTACTCTTGATATTCGACCTTTCAAGAGAGCAAACAGGCGGTTACTTCGTTCCAAACGACCATATTTCTTACCTTTAGAGCGATGCTGTCTGCCGGGTTTTATTGGAAGCGCTTGTTGGTCAGTCAACTTCTGCCAACTCCTTATCCTGTGCCTTTTGGCTCCAGTGTTTCAGCCTTATTTCACTGGTTCAAGTTAACGACGTTTTAAAATGCATCTTTGCTTTCGCTACTCATTGGTAATTTACTCGATGGTTACTGGTTTCTAGGCTTTCAGTAGAGCCACCTTTCATCCCCGCTTTACGGATTGATGGCTAGTCGCTACCGTAGGGGAAGTGCTGTCACTACAGCGCTTGTAGGGCAGGTCTTTCACCTGCATGGTCATTTAGTTGTCAAGGATCATGCCTTGCGGTTAATCCCCCAATTCCTTATAGGTATTGGTTTCTAACCAACGAATCGCACTGTAGAATACTTGCTTAATGCAAAACCATTAATCTTGGCTTCTTTAGGCGCATCCATCCAGTACCGTAAGCATTTATTCCGTACAAACTGAACTGTTCGGATAGCTTCCTCAATAGCCTTGTACTGATTATATTTGGCTTTGACTTTGTATTCCAGAACTAGCATTTTCGACCTCCATTGCTGTATTTCTATTATACTATAAAGTGGGACGTTCGACCGGATACAATTATGAAAAATTTGAGAATTGACGTGAAAGTTACTGAGTACGAAATGCGCCAAGTAACTGAAGAGGCAGCTAGGCGGGGAATGACCAAATCTGAGTTGATTCGTAGCCTAATAGCAAAACTTCCCGAACCTTTGCCCAAAAAACATTCGCGAGACTCGCATTCTCGCGCGGTCACTCCGGTCTAAAGACACGGAGCTTTCACGTATTTTTCTGTAAGATTATTGCTCAGATGAGTAAACACCAGATATGGATGTATGAGGAAACCTATAACTCGACAACGGAGAAAATTAAGAACCAGACTGTGTAAATTCCTGTTGCTCTTTCTAGGAGGGATTGTAACTTTAGTTATAAGTATTCTCGTCTATCTTTATTTTCCGCGACCTCTTCCAGCCAAACCATCATCATTATTTACGCTGATTGCTCATCGAGGTGTTCACCAAACATTTCCGATGGACAACGTTAAAAATGATACATGCACAGCTACAATAATTTATCCACCAACGCATAACTTTCTGGAAAATACCATTCCCTCAATTCGCGAAGCGTTTAAGTATGGGGCTGATATGGTAGAAATTGACATTCATCCAACTACAGATAATCAATTAGCTGTGTTTCACGATTGGACAGTTGATTGTAGAACGAATGGTCGAGGAGTAACCCACGAGCAAAATATGCAAACTCTGAAAAAGCTTGATATTGGATATGGCTATACTGCCGATGGGGGAAAGACTTATCCATTTCGCGATCAAGGGATCGGCATGATGCCAACATTTGATCAAATAATGCGGGAATTTCCCAATCAAAAATTTCTTGTCGATCAAAAAGATACGTTTGAAAAAACAGTAAAACTTCTGGCAAGTTCGTTAAAAAAATATCCAGCACAACAGCGTCAAAACATATACCTTTTTTCGGGAGATGAACAGTATGAACTGTTAAAGCCGGAAGTACCGGAGGTGGAAAAAATATTCCCGACTCGCAAAGAAGTAAAAAATTGTACATCCCAATATTTAACAATGGTGTTTTCTGGCAAGATTTCCCTATCTTGTGGTAGATATGCTATTGGGATACCAACAAGTTATCTTAAATATGTTCCGGGTTGGCCTAGCCTTTTTCTGTCACAAGCGCAACGGGCAAAACTAAAAGTTTATGTGATGGTTGATACAGCAGAGGATTTAGAAAAGGTTAGAGGACTGCCCCTCGATGGGATTGTGACCAATCGAATTGAAATAATCGGCCCACTCCTAAAAAGATAAAATATTGGTGTTAGTGTATTGCTGACTTATGATTTTGGGAAAAATTCTCTGAATATTTACGTCGCTGGGGAAAATCTAATCTGGGAACCACACCTGATGTCGCACTCACCTGGGCAAGGATGAGATCGCCGATCTGGAACAATATTGCTCTCAATACGGGAGAGGCTTGATCGTGTCAATTTCTAACAATTGATTGCCAAGCATTAAATTAATGTGACGAGCAAAAATATTTATTGCACAATCGAGAATGAGGGGCGATCGCACTGGGAGGCCATCCAATGGCTAAAACATCAACAGCGATTCGTGATAGCAATCTGCCATCTCTAACTCCAGCAGAGGGGACAAATTCGTTCAGTAGTGCCTTAGTCGCGAAATTTTAACGCGCAGGAGATGTTGTTAGCCATCAATACCGACTATGACTAGCCTAGAACTGCCTGGGGCACGATTGACAACGAACTGCACAGATCAGGGGATATTTTAAAGTGCATTTACTCAACGGATGCCGCGCAGATGGGTCAATCGGTGACAGTTGAAGCAAGGAATGGGAAAGCGGTGTTGATTAAGCTTCCAGCGGCAGGGTTCTTGATTTTTGAATAGTTCAAAAAAAATAATTAATTTAATCTAGGAGGAAGAAATGACTCAAGTAATTAATGACAATCTTCAGAGCAATGGAGATGCCTACTTGAAGGCAGATAATTATGTCTCCTTACATTACGGAAACCGAGGGAGATTAGGTCAGACCCCTAATTTTAATCCCGATAACAATAACAATGGCTTGTGGTTAGAAGCAAGTGCTGATGGCACCGAATCGGGAGGCATTTTCTGTAACGGCAATACCATAGTCTTGTGGAGTCCTGGCGATAACGATACCTTAAGAATTTATGACGAAGACGACTTTGGCTCGCCTAATCTGACACCTAAATTTGTCATCAATAATGTAGGGAACGTCGGCATCGGAACAGCAAATCCCACTAAGAAACTTCATGTTGTAGCACGTGGGGGGTTCCCGAACAATGTTCCTATCGTGGCACAGAGCCAATCTACTTTTTTCGGGGCTTTAGATCCGCAAGGCAATGAAAGATTTGCCATTAACCTGGATTCCGATGGGACAGGTTATCCTGTCAACTTTTATGATAAATACGATGGGAATTGGCACAATGGCATCAGTTTGAAGATGGGAAATGTCGGTATTGGAACGACAAATCCACAGGCCAAGCTCGAAGTACAGAGTCCGTGGTCAGACTGGATGTTTCTGCGCCAACAGCGAAACGTAGAAGGAGGTGGTGGGTTCCACATTCACAATCCTTGGGGCAATTCAGACCAGCCGCAGGGCGATCCCTCCAGGAATCGCTTGGAAATTGCTTACAAAACACCAGGCGGTGAGGATCTATGGGGACAATTTGTCCTTCACGGTCCTAGCGGAAATGTTGGCATTGGAACGGCGAATCCACAAGCCAAGTTACATGTCAACGGCGACATGATTGTTACCGGAGACATAGTTTTACAAAATGCTGACTGTGCGGAAGAATTTGCTGTCAAAGACTTGGAAATGATTGAACCAGGAACCGTTATGGTACTTGGCGAAGAAGGCTCATTGTGCCAAAGCACAGAAGCTTATGATAAGAAAGTTGCAGGTGTCGTTTCCGGGGCTGGCGATCTCAAACCTGGCTTGATTCTAGACAAGCAATCTGAGTCAACTCACCGGATGCCCATAGCCTTAATGGGTAAAGTTTACTGCAAAGTCGATGCTCAGTATGCGCCGATTGAAGTGGGTGACTTACTGACGACATCTTCCACGCCTGGTCATGCCATGAAAGCCTCAGATCCGCTCAAAGCTTTTGGCACGATTATTGGCAAAGCCTTGCGCCCACTAGAAGCAGGAAAAGGGTTAATTCCCATTTTAGTTGCGCTTCAGTAAGTCTGAAAGGAAAGGCTGACCAATGACTCTCCAGAATCTGAAGTTATTAATAGCTAATTACCTCAGTACCTCGATTGGAGGAATTGTCTTGGCAGCCTTGATATTCTCGACGGTGTTTCCAATAGGATGTCAGATGAATTATTGGAGGGAAAAAACGATGAATAACTCCCTAGAATCTGAAGCGATCCAAAAATTTCGCGAGCGGCTTAACCAAAGGAATTTGGCAGGCATCAATGTCACCTATCGCGTTTCGGGAGGAATGCCAGCCGAAGGGCGAATTGAGGAGGAGTTCAGCGTCTCTGGCAATAATCTAGCCACAGTACGCAGTGTGACGGGAACCAACCCGCCCCAAGAAGCTGCGGCAGAATTTACCCCTGCTGAAGTTCAAAGCTTGCTCACTCAGGTTGGGCAAGGCATAGATAGCTTAGTTTCCCGTTCGGAAGCTCGATTTTTGCCTGATTCTGTGGTTGGTTCGATCACTCTTGAGGTTGATGGAGAACAAGCAACTTTCTATTTCTTAGTCGATGAGGAAGATCGACAAAGTCAAAATAAACCGATCGCACCAGCGATGGCTGAAGCGATTGACACCTTTTCCAATCTCTCTCAACAACTCTTGCAGCAGGGAGGAAATTAGTCATGGCTATCAGTCTTAGAGGTGTTGCTCGTCGCTACCGAGGTATTACAGGGGGCTTTTCAGTCAATGGTGCTTTTGGCAGAGGATCTTTGCGCTCTAGATTGCTGCCTCTAGCACGACAACAACACAGTTTTGGAGTGTCAGAGTGTATTTATGGTTGGACAGCCGCCTTCGAGCAAACATGGTCTCACATCATTATTAGGATTCGGTTGAATCCTGATGCTGGTATATCCGATGCCACCATGAATACCTTGAGAAATACTTGGAGGAATGGAATTCAAACGACTTGGAGCGATCGCTGGGGAGTTGGTCACTCTGGTGAAATGACTTGTCCACTGACGTTTGAAGTTCAATGGGTAACGACTAATCAGCACCATACTGTGCGAGTTCGGCCAGGACCGCAACGGAGTAACATGACAACTTGGGATACAGAAGACACTGGTGCAGTCGCAGCCCATGAATTTGGACACATGCTAGGGCTAGTTGATGAATATTCTGATGCTAACTGTCCGGGCAGGAATCCGGTCAATACTGGAACAATTATGGATAACAATTCTAATGTTGTTCCTTCTAGAATGATGACACGCTTTGCCAATAACATTGGCTCAAACGTAGTTGCCATTTAATGCCTGATGTTGATGACTTGTTAGCCAATAAAAACACTCAAACAAATTCTACCCCTCGCTGCTTAAAGAACAGTGGGTTTCTCATGTCTCCAAGAAGTTAGGAAAACCCAATTTACGGAGGTATTAAGAATGACTAGGCCAAATGCACTCGTCGATAGTATTAGTAGCCTGTCTTCACCGAGGGAAACTCTGGAAGCTAGACCAGGGGAAATACCGTCGAGAGCGGTTACGGTGAACTTCCAAGGCGGTCGCTCTGGTCGGTTAGATATGGCAATCCCTCGGTCGGCTGTTTGGGCTGATGTTCTCGATTCTCTGCGTCAGACCAATGAGCCAGTCTATGTCGAAATCGATCCAGCAACAAATGCGATTACGGAACTGCTTCTGCCACGAGAGGTAAGGGTTGGAGCGATCGCTCCGACGGACACAGGCGATGCCGTTGAAGTCGAACTGATGATTTCACAAGCACGACACTATCTACGGCGTACAAATCCTGATTTCCAGCAGTTGTTAAATACCTTACAGTCTGCCCAGGAAGAAGGAATCCCTGTGTTGGTAACAGAAACCCTGGATGGCTACGAAATTATCGATGTCCAGTCGCTCCCAAAGCCTCCTCTGGAGGGGATAGAAGTGCCACCGCCGGTTAGTCGTGCGCCTGCGCCTACTCCTGTCACGCTACAAAAAGCTCAAGAGATCTTTAATTTGTTAAAGGATCAGACTTGCAACCCAATGAGCGCACCACCACCCTGTATCCCTTTCTTGTATCCTGATGACGGATGTTGGGGGCGAGCCCATGAGATGTGTCGTTTGATGCTTGCCAATGGGGTGCAACCTCAGAAAGTATGGATCTATGCTGGTAGCGTGTTGCGTGCGGCAACCCAAAATAATCCCTCGTGCAAAGTCCAATGGGGATGGCACGTTGCACCCACGCTCCTTGTCAGCACTGGTGGTTCCCCGGAGATCTATGTTATCGATCCATCATTGTTCTTGAGTCCTGTACGACAGACAATCTGGTTTGACGTACAAGGAGATCCTTCTGCAACCTTAGTACCTTCAGACGCATCTGTCTTTTATAGGAGTCGAAGCGGTTTTGTCGAGTACGATCCCAATTACACCCAGACTCAGCAAGTCTTGACAACCTACCGAAATCAACTGAAACTCCGCTCAGCCAGTTCTGTTGGTTCACCACCGTATAGCAGTTGTGTTTGGAAGGTTAAGGCGATTGCCGCCAGATGCCTTAGTAAGAATCCTCCCATTTCAGTAAAAAGAGACATTTACGTTCGTGTTAGCCCGCAAGCTCTTACTCTAAGGCAGCAATTGGCAGTCATTCTCAGTCGTTGCTAGCTGTGGCAAGCGTTGCAACAGACTAAGCAGGGACTCAAACGGGCAAATCGCCAAACCTTTCCCGGTAACGAGCCAGCAGGGCTGCCATCTCTGAAGCTTGCTGCTCAACTTGGGCTTTCGCAGCCTCCAGGGCTTGATTTTCTGTCTCCAGGGCTTGATTTTCTGTCTCTAACTCCAGGGAGGTTTTGAGTGGCTCACCCGTTTGTGCATCTTCCATCACCAACTGACCATCCTTCAAACCAATCCAGATGCCAACGGTTTGACAGAGAATACGTCCTTCTTCATCGGGGGTGATCGGTTGGTAGTATCCGCCTACGAGTCGATATCCCAAGACCTCTTCCAATTCCTGACCTCGGTAGGTGCGTTGGTCGATGATGACATACTCGTTTACCCTGGCGCGGGCATATTCTACTACTTTGGTTTCCCGATCTTGTTTGCGGTAACGAGGGGAAACCACTTCCACGATCAGGGAAGGTCTTACCCCCTCGTTAGCGACTATGAACTTACTGCGGTTGCGCTCTCGATTGACCAACCCAAAGGCCACAAAGGTATCTGGACAGTGATCCCCCAGATCGGGGATGTCCCATTCAACAATCAAGTCTCGGAAAACGCCGACGTCTGGGGTTTGGGCGTACCGACGGGTCAAGATGTCTTTGGCGTTACCGGCAATATCGTCGTGAAAGGTGCTGTTGGGCAATCGGTATCCTTCCTTGGGGTGCAGAAATTCTGCCGCCGTTAACGGAATCTTGATGTATTCTGTTGTGCCATCTGGTCGATTCACGACCTCAACACGCCAGCCGCACTCGGCTAGCTCTGTGGTGGAAGCGGTGGATGTAGAAGTTGGCTTGGAAGATGAAACCATTGGGATCTCCCGTCCGATAACAAAAGTTTAGCCGATCCTCCTCATGTAAAGTTACCTTGACATAAAGTAAGCTATTTTTTACACTAAAGATACAGCTTGGGTATGTTCGTACCGCAAGCTTTGCTATCAACCTATGCAAAATCGCATCCGCGTTCTCAGAACCGAACACCAATGGTCGCAAGCGCAACTAGCGGAGCGCTTGGGTGTCAGCCGTCAAACCATTAATGCCTTGGAAGTGGGCAAATATGACCCCAGTTTGCCATTAGCACTCAAAATTGCCCAACTATTTAACACCCCGATTGAAGCCATTTTCTCGCCGGAGGAAGGAACTATGTTTGCACAACAATCGCCGTTCAATTTTCCTAACTTGCCGGATGCGCCACTTTTCCACAGATTTACCCCCAGAGCAGTTAAAGTCATTAAGCTAGCTCAATCAGAAGCGCGTCGCCTCGGTCATAATTTTGTAGGTACAGAGCAAATTTTGCTGGGTTTAATTGAGGAAGGAACGGGAGTTGCGGCTCAAGTTTTGAAGGCAGCAGGAGTACAACATAGACCAACCAGAATAGAGGTAGAAAAAATTATTGGTCGCGGTAACAGAATTCTTTCTATCGGTATGCCCTTTACTCATAGAGCTAAGTCGCTGCTGATTTGTGCTGCTCAATCGGCTAGCGAGTTGGGACATTTTTACATTGATACGGAAAACCTACTTTTGGGCTTGCTACGAGGGAATAAACAAGATCGCTTGGAAGGTAAAGGAGAAGGGGTTGCTGTATTAGTTATCAAGCAGTTGGGCGTAGATTTAGAAGTGCTTGAACAACAGCTATTGCAAGTTTATCCCAGAGGAGCGGATTTGGGAATTGCTGCTCAAATTGAGTCTCAAATTAACTCAAATAAGCAAGCTACCTCGTTAGTTGAATATAGCAAAAATTCAACTACGGACTTTGTTTATGCTGAGATTAGCGCGCGCTTTTGTGCTTTATTATTTGCCTGGATTGAGCCGCGTAAATTGGGACGGGTAATAGGCGATCGCACAGAATTTCACCTGCCTGATGGGGAAGTGCTAACTCCCCGGATCGCCTTTGTTGCCGCAGAACGTCTCAAGCGAGTTCCTCGCATCTATCCAGAACTAGCACCGGATATGTTTGTCGAGATTAAATCTGCTTTCGATCAATTGCCCCGTTTGCAGGAGAAAGTACAGCAAGCGATCGCTTTAGGTGTCAAAGTGGGATTGCTGATCGATCCTGATGAGCAAACTGTGACGATCTATTGCCCTGATGGTACAGTCACGACACTGCGCGATCGCGATGTGTTAACCGTGCCAGAGTTACTACCCGGTTGGGAACTTCCTGTTTCAAATCTTTGGTCGCCGATGTTCTAATGCACCCATTTTAAGGAGGATTTGTTCCATGCTTCCTGATAACGTAGCCATCAGCAGTTCAATTCAAATGTACTTAGATTTGGGTTACGATCCTGAAGTTGCTGTTAATAAAGCTGCTCGTGCTGACCACCTATCTCGTCGTCGAAAACATACTACCAACGTGAAAGAATTGATTGAACGCGATCAAATCTCTGCGGACTGTTGTCGTTGGGCTTCACAACGTTATAAATCGAATGATTAAAAGGTGTAACGCACTGTTCACCTTTAACCGAGTGGCACGCTCAGAACGATACAAGGAAATTACAGAAATTATGATTGCAGGAATCATTACAGCAAAACAATACATTGAAGAGCGAGAGGGTTGCTATCGTATTGTCGGGAAGCGCATTTCTCTAGATTCAATTGTCTATGGTTTCCTGGCTGGACAATCCCCTGAAAGTATCGTACAGTCATTTCCGGCACTGACATTAGAAGAGGTTTATAGAGCAATTACCTTCTACCTCGCTAATCGTACAGCCATTGATGCTTATAGCGGTTTGCAACTTGGTGGAATACAAATCGCTAGTAGGGGCACGGCACCGAAAGTCTTGTGATGAAACCGAAATCCTACCTACGCCGTGCCCCTACGGTGTGGTCAAAAGAATTGAAAATCGCTGTATCTGTTAGAGGGAGAACAACTTTTTCAAACACTGAGACAGCAAGCTAGAGAAAACAATTCGTTGTTGTATCAAAAGTTATACAGTACATGAAAATTCGCTTCCTGTTTCAAATCTTTGGTCGCCGATGTTCTAATGCACCCATTTTAAGGAGGATTTGCCGAAGACTCGCCATCTACTCAAGAGAGGCGAATTGCCTATGCTTTCAGCATGCCCAGAGTCTCTCTGGGAACGAGAATGACTGCGGGAATTACTGAAATCAGAAAGCTCAGGGGTAAACTCAGATAGCTTTCAGCCGTTTCGCTGGCGGAAAACACTAAAATATATACGCGAATTACTGAAATGAGAAAGCTCAGGGGCAAAAGGAGAAAGTAAATTGCGATTTGGCTTGCGGAAAACACTAAAATATATGCGCGAATTACTGAAATGAGAAAGCAAACAGGCAAAAGGAGAAAGCAGATTGCCATAAAGGTTGCGGAAAACACCAAAATGACTGCGGCAATTACTAAAATGAGAAAGTTCAGGGGCAACAGGAGAAAGCAGATTGCCATAAAGCTTGCGGAAAACACTAAAATATATGCGCGAATTACTGAAATGAGAAAGTTCAGGGGCAAAAGGAGAAAGCAGATTGCCATAAAGCTTGCGGAAAACACTAAAATA
>NZ_JBHFNP010000047.1:0-67532 GCF_041929235.1 Microseira sp. BLCC-F43 | reverse complement strand
TAGTTTGATCGACAACAGCATTACCTTTGCGGCGGGTATTACCAGTGTCACATTACCGATTGACATTATCAACGACACGGTGGTGGAACTGCCGGAAACCGTCAACCTCACCCTCGCTGCCAATAGTGCCTATACCATTGGTGCGGCAAATACTGCCACGGTGAATATTGCCGATAACGATACCGTTATCGCTCCCTTTGCTACAACAGGTTCTCGATCAGGGAATTTGTTGACTGATGCGCTGTTGACTCCGGAAGTGTTCCATTGGAACACTAGCTTGAATGGCGGCAAGATTACTTACAGCTTCCTCAGCGATGCAGCTGCCGGTTCTTACTACGGCGACGAAACAGTTTCTGAAGTCAGCGATCCTGTTAAGAACAATGTCCGTTCTATCTTGACCTCCTTGGAGTCGTCGCTCAATGTCGATTTTGTTGAAGTGCAGGATAGTGCTACCAACTATGGTGTCCTTCGCTACATGTTCTCCGATGGTCCGAGTTACGCCTACACTTATTATCCCTACTCGGATACTGACCCCCTATCTGGCGACGTACACTTGATCCCGGACTTCGAGAGCAACCCTAACAAAAGCTTCTCAGGAAGCCCTGGTAATTTTGGTTACCAAACCATTATTCACGAAACTTTCCATGCGCTGGGTCTGAAACACCCATTTGAGGATTCACCGACGTTACTTCCTGCGCAAGATAACAACACCAACACGGTGATGACATACAACGACGACCCACCCTATGCTGGTAGCTACGCGATAACGCCAATGGCTTATGACCTGCGATCGCTGCAATACCTCTATGGAGCCAACAGTAATAACTCAGGAGATACAACCTATTCTTTCACCAGCGTTTATGGCTATACAGTCAATGGTCAGTTTAACGGTAGCAGTACTACCCCAATCAAGCAATCTCTGTGGGACAGCAGCGGTAACGACACTTTGGATTTTTCCAGCTTGCCTGTTGGCAATTACCGCTTCGACATGAACCCAGGCGGTATTCTGACAACACAGACAGCCTACAACGGTTCGCCCTACGTAGATTACGTTACCGAATTTTCCTACAGCACCTCTAGCTTTGGTACTACGCTGGCTTACGATACGACGATTGAAAACTTGATCAACTCGCCAGGTAATGACGAAATTATCGCTAACGATACTGCCAATCGTTTTGCAGGTTATACTCCTGGCAATGTAACTGGGAACGACATCTTAAAGTTCACCAATTCTTTAGATGTTCTGGATTTGTCTGGTTACAGCCTCTCCGATTTAACTCCCACAGTCAGCGGCAGCGATCTAAACATCGGTTTGGGGTTAAATGGTTCCCTAGCCATTCAAAATTACTATGGCTTGGATGGCTCGATGAAGATTGCTGTTGGAGGAGGTAACTACTACACCTACAATGCTTCTATTGGTTGGCAAGTAGCACCAGCTCCAGCAATTCCTGCTGCTAGTATCGAGAAACCTAGTGACGGATTAACCTCTACTCCGGCTTCTCCTTATGATTCACCCTTGCCGTTACCACCTGTATACAGTTCAAATGTGGTGAACATTTAATCACTCAAGTTGCTAGTTATAACCATCATCGGTTACTAAATTGCTAATGGCTAATTGCTAATTGCTCATGGTAATATTTTTCTGTTCTACCATTAGCCATTAGCTATTAGCCATTAGCTATTAGCAGACCTAAAAAGATAACTAGCAACTTGAGTTCATAAGTTATTTGTCAATAGAGCTTCAGAAACTCAACCAACTGCTCTAACTTAGACCAAGCTTCCCCGCTATTGAGAATATCTCTAGCACGAGCAATGCCCTGTGCATGGTTTCCCATCGGGATCGATTCGCCTACCTGGAGTGCCAAGGATGCATTTAAAGCTACTGCATCCTGTTGTGCCTGAGTGGCTTTCCCTTGCAAGACATTTCGCAAAATTTCGGCATTTTGCTCCACGTCGCCGCCTCGCAGCGCCTCCGTCGGTGCAAAAGTTAAACCCAACTGTTGGGGATCGAGGGCAGATATTTGCACCTCCCCTTCCGACAGCACAGCCAAATCGGTTAGATCTGCCAATCCTGCTTCATCTAACTTTTCCCGTCCGTGCAAAACGATCGCTCGTTGCGTCCCCAGTTGGCGCAAAGCATGGGCAATTGTTAACAGCAGTTTGGGATCGCATACCCCAATGATCTGCCCTGTGGGGCGCAACGGGTTCACCAACGGTCCCAATAAATTAAACACCGTTCGCACCTTCAACGTGCGCCGCAGCGGTGCCACCACTTTGAGCGCTGGATGCCATCCAGGGGCAAACAAAAACGTTATGCCTACTTCCTTGAGCGCTGCTTCCACTTTCTCTCCAGGTGCGCTCAGGTTTACTCCCAACGCTTCCAATACATCCGCCGACCCTACCCGACTAGACGCAGATCGGTTACCGTGCTTGGCGACGGGTATACCCGCCGTTGCCGCTACAAAAGCCACTGCAGTCGAAATGTTAAACGTCGAAGCACCATCCCCACCAGTACCGCAAGTATCAATAATCGGACATCGGGAATTGAGAGACCCTAAGATATTGTCTTTCTGGGCGTCACCCTGTCTCCCCGTCTCCCCGTCTTCCCGCCGCTCCCCTGCTAGGGACTGAGCTTGCAAAACTTTAGCCATACCAGTCAATTCGTCGGCTGAAACGCCTTTGGCTTGGAGTGCGGCTAAAATTGCCCCCGATAGCTCTCTGGGAATTTCTTCATTTAACCATCCTTGCATTAGCTCCGATGCTTGGTCGCAAGAGAGGGATTGTTGGTCTAGTAGCTGTTGCAGTAAGTTCGACCAACTTGATGATTCTACTGAGTTAGGGACGCTGGCGGTAATTTTTTTTACTCTATCTAAAGGAAGGTTCGTCATCGACTGCGAAGGTGTTAAACTGACTGGTTCAAATACATAGCAGATGCGAAGTCTCGCATTTCTACAAGATTACCGCGAATTGCCATCGCATTTTTACTACTAACGCAAGTTGCTAGTTATAAACAAGGCCGTTGCCAGCTTGCTAATTGCAAGCTTGCAAAGCCTAGGATTTTTACCAATCTCGCCATTAGCCATTAGCCATTAGCCGCTCCAAGAGAGATAACTAGCAACTTGAGTTACTAGCAATTTTCCTCAAATTCACCACTTCTAACTTCCTAGCATATCGATTTGGAGTTTTTCCGTAAAAATACCCTAGTCATCAATTTTACAATTGTTATAATAAATCTTATCCTAAATTCCTTATTTAGTAATATTTTATACAAAACTTCCTATAGGGAAAAAAATATAATAAAACTTAAAGTTTATAAAACTCAACAAACAGCATGAAAGTAGAAAATTTGTGATAAAAACAGCAAAAGGCAAGTAATAAGTGTTTTTTTAGGTAAAAATAAAATCGCAGCGAGCTAATTTAGCAAGTGTAATCAGGTAAGAAATATGTCTCGATTTACCCAGATAGACCCGCAGTTGCTAATAGACTCAAGAGCAAATCAAGATCTATTCCGGTTATTTTTGGAACACACCCCCGTGGCGAGCGCGATGTTTGATCGGCAGATGCGCTACATATTAGCCAGTCGCAGGTGGTTAACCGATTACAATCTGGGTAACCAAAATATCATCGGTCGTTCGCATTACGAAGTGTTTGAAGAAATTCCCGAACGTTGGAAAAAAATACACCAGCGTTGTTTAGCTGGGGCGGTAGAAAAAAGTGAAGAAGATTGCTTTACACGCGCCGATGGAACGATAGATTGGGTGAGGTGGGAGATCCACCCGTGGCGCAATAGTGCCGGTGAAATTGGTGGGATCATTATGTTTACAGAAGTCATCACCGATCGCAAACAGGCAGAATTAGCTTTAGAACAAACTCAAGAGGAATTGGAAGCAAGCGCCACCCTCTTGAGTGCAGTAGTGGAAGGAATTCCCGATCCCCTGTTTGTCAAGGATATTAAAGGACGTTACGCGATGATTAACGCGGCGGGTGCGAAGGTGATTGGTAAGTCAGTTGCAGAAATTATTGGCAAAGATGATACGGAGGTATTTCCTCAAGAAATCGGTCGTCAACTGAAGCAGAATGACCGCCGCATCATGAAGACGGGGGAAAATCAGGTACTTGAGGAAGTAGTAAACGAAAAAGGCATGATGCGAACATTTCTTTCTACAAAAAGCGTCTACCGCGATCCCCAAGGAAATATTATTGGTCTAATTGGGATTGTGCGGGATATTACCGCCAGAAAATTAGCAGAAGCAGCACTGGCAAAGACGAATGAAAAATTAGAAATCGAAATTGAAGAGCGAACCCGGAAATTAAAACAGACGATCGAGCGATTAAAAAAAGAAATTGCCGAACGAAAATTAGTTGAAAAAACTTTAGCAGAAACCGAAATACACAATCGTTATTTATTGGAACGGTGTCCGATTGGTTTAGCCTTGTGCCGTATGGATGGGAAACTGGTTTACATAAATCCGGCTTACGCGGCTATTATCGGTCGCACGGTGGAAGAGACTTTAAACCTGTCGTACTGGGATATTACGCCAGAAAAATATGCCGAACAAGAACAAATGCAGTTAGAAAGTTTGAGAACAACAGGGCAGTATGGCCCTTATGAAAAAGAGTATATTCACAAAGATGGGCATCTGGTTCCCGTGGTTTTGGCAGGATTGATTGTGGAAAAAGAGGGAGAACAGTTTATTTGGTCATACGTTCAAGATATTAGCGATCGCAAACAAGCACAAGAAGCATTGCAGCAAAAAGAAGAGTTTTTACGCAGCATCTACGAGGGGGTGGAACAGACAGTTTTTGTCGTAGATGTACGGGAAGATGGAGACTTGCACTACATTGGGATCAACCCTGTCGGCGAACGCATCAGCGGACTTAGCAGCAAAGAGTGGTACGGTAAGACTCCAGAAGAGATATTTGGTCAAGTCTTAGGAGCATCTGTGCGACAGCATTATACAAAATGCCTTGAGGCGGGTGCGGCAATTTCCTATGAAGAGTGCGTAACATTCGGCGATGTAGATACCTATGCCTTAACGAATCTCACGCCAGTGCGGGATGAGAGAGGAAGAATCTATCGGATTATCGGTACGGTGAATGATATTACAGAGAGCAAGCAGGTAGAAGAAGCTTTGCGACAATCAGAAGGGCAACTGCGACAAAAAGCCCAACGGGAAGCACTAATCAACCGCGTTTCTCGCCAAATTCGTCAATCTCTCGACCTCGACACCATTTTGGCAACCACGGTGCAACAGATCCGATCCCTGCTGCAAATCGATCGCTGTCTGTTTATTTGGTACCTCCCCAACGCCTTCCCACCTGCTTGGGATGTCGTGCATGAAGCCAAAAATGAGGATTTGTTCAGCCTCTTGGGTTACTATGCCGCTGATGTGACGGGATCTCTAGCACAAACGCTCTCAAATTTGGCAATTTACCGAGTGGATGATATCGACGGGATAACCGATCCAGTAGAACGGCAATTCTTTCAGTCTTGCGGTTACAAATCTCTACTGAATCTGCCAATTCAGACGGGAAGCGGTGCGATTGGCATCGTTGCCTGTATGCAACATAATTATGTTCGATCTTGGACTGATGAGGAAGTGGAATTGTTGCAGGCAGTTTGCGACCAACTGGGGATCGCGATCGCTCAAGCAGAACTCTACGCCCAAAGCCAAAATTCTGCCCGGATTGCCCAAGAAAAAGCCCAACAACTCGAACAAGCATTGCGCGAACTACAGCAAACCCAAGCCCAACTGATTCAAACTGAAAAAATGTCTAGTTTGGGGCAATTAGTTGCTGGCGTTGCTCACGAAATTAACAACCCGGTTAACTTTATCCACGGCAATCTTACCCACGTCAATGAATACACTCAAGATTTGCTGCGCCTGATCCAGCTATACCAAAAACACTATCTTGAACCCAATCCGGAAATTGAAACCGAAATCGAAGACATCGACCTGGATTTTCTGGTCAAAGATTTACCCAAACTCCTCAATTCTATGAATATCGGGACGGAGCGCATCCGTCAAATTGTCCTGAGTTTGCGGAACTTCTCGCGACTCGATGAAGCGGAAATGAAGCCGGTTGATATCCACGAAGGCATCGAGAACACGCTGCTGATCTTGCAAAACCGCCTCAAAGCCAAACCCAACCGTTCTGAAATTCAGGTGATAAAAGAATACGGCAAGCTGCCCCAAATCGAGTGCTATGCCGGACAATTAAACCAAGTGTTTATGAACTTGCTAAACAACGCAATTGATGCTTTAGAAGAGGTGATGGCTAATCGCTCATTGGTCATGGGCAACAGTCAAGAAAACTCCAATTACCAATTCCCAATTACCAGCCAATTACCTACAATTCGGATTTGTACCGAAGTTATCAACAAGGGTTGGGTAAATATTCGGATTGCTGACAACGGTTCCGGCATGACAGAACAGGTAAAAAATCGTTTATTTGACCCCTTCTTTACAACCAAAACCGTTGGTAAAGGAACTGGTTTAGGATTAACAATTAGCTATCAGATTGTTGTCGAAAAACATTGCGGTCAGCTTAATTGTATTTCGGCGCCGGGACAAGGATCGGAATTTGCGATCGCAATTCCAATTCGGCAATAAAGAAACCGGGTTTCTTTAGTTTAAACACCCGGATTATCTTCAACAAATTGAATTTCGATATCGGGAAGCGTCTCCACAAACTGCACCTTAAGATTGGGCAAAAACTCGACAATTGCCCATTCCCCGCAACGATTTGTTGGATTTGTGACCATTTTTACCCTCAAGTCCGGCGAGGTTGTAACGACCTTTACCTTAATATCCTGAAAGCTTTCAACAAATTTGACTCTACCGTAAAGCGGCTTTCCTTGGTAAGTACAAGTAAATTTATTGACTAAATTGCTTCGGGGAAATACTGTTATGACGACGGAAAGTGTTAGCAGCAAAATCCCGCAAAATATAGCGAATTTAAGCCAAAGTTTCATATCATATCCGTCAGAACGCCCCCCATGTAGGGACACGGCATCTTTAAGTTATCTGTATCTGGCAAAATATCTCGGATGCCGTGTCCCTACACCGATCAACAAGCTTGTTTCACCCACTCAGCTTCTGCCGGTTCTAGGGTGGAAGTCAGCTTTTCTAATGTGGCCCAATTATACCATTCTAACCACTCCCGCTGTTTCTGAGACAGGCGATTTAAATCGATTAGTCGTTGATCGAACGGAACGTAGGTAAGGGGTTCAAACCCATACCAAGGCGTTGTATTTGCATCGGTTTCGGTAGATAAATCTTTAACTACATAAAGATTTTCAATCCGAATACCACCCCAATTAGGTAGATAATAACCGGGTTCAATGCTAGTTACCATGCCTGGTTCAAGGGTTTCATTTACGCGCTTGCTAATGCCATTTGGTCCTTCGTGGACGTTTAAGAAAGCTCCCACCCCGTGTCCGGTTCCGTGACCAAAGTCGAGTTTTTCTTGCCATAAGGTATAGCGGGTAATCCCATCTAATTGCGCTCCGGTTGTTCCTTTGGGAAACTGTTGCATGGCACAGTTAATGTGGGCTTTTAATACTTCGGTGTAGCGCCGAATTTGTTCTGGATTTGGCTCGCCTATAATAATTGTTCGGGTGGCGTCGGTAGTGCCTCCTAAATACTGCGCGCCGGAGTCTAGCAGGAAGAATTGACCTTGTTTGAGGAGTTGATCTGGACTGGGGGTGCCGTAGTGGACAATAGAACTATTAGAACCAGTTGCAGCTATGGTGTTGAAACTCAAACCTTGGAAATTGGCTTCTTGTTGATAATTATCAGCGATCGCGCGCGCTACATCCAACTCGCTCAAGCTTTCCCCACTTGCCAATTGTGCCGAAATCCACTTTAAGGTTCGCACTATAGCTCGACTTGCCTTCAAATTCGCCGCCTTCATCTGCTCGATTTCTACAGCATTTTTGCGCGCTTTCATCCCTTCAATCGGATTGGCGGTTTCTACAACCCTCGCTCCTTCTAACAGGCCATAGGTTCCCATTGTCGTATGTTTGGTATCGCTCAGTACCCGCAAGTCGTTCTGCGAAACCAAAGCTTTTAAAGTTTCTTCGTATTTTTCGTAGGGAAGTAAAGTAACCTGTCCCTGCAAAGCTGCGCGAATTTCGGCTCCCATGCGTGCCAAATTAGTAAATAAAAACGCTGCATCATGGGTAATTACTGCATAAGCAATAAAAACGGGATTATAAGGAACATCCCAACCCCGGAGGTTAAATAACCAGGCTATTTGGTCAAGTTTAGTAATGGGAAGAATATCGGTATTTGCCTTTTGCATTGCTTCTCGCACCCTAGTTAATTTCTGTGCGGTTGTTTCCCCAGTCACCGCATCTGGCACAAGGAATACTTTGGAATCTCCCAACGCGGGTAAGGGTTCTGACTCGCGCCAAGGACTTTGGAGGCGAATTTTATCTACCAAGTTTTCTAGGACGAATACCAGTTTAATTCCCGCCGGTTCGAGTTGTTTTTGAAAGTTACGGAATTGAGCAACGGCAAGGGTAAACGGATCGAATCCCAAACGGAAACCCGGCTTTGATTTAGCTAAAGTTTCCAAGGTTTCTACTAAAGTTTTCTCTCCTTCTAATCCCAGCTTGGAGACTTGAATTAAAGATGGATCGACTTGTAAGTCTGCCTGTTCGTGATAGCGGGAATCGACAAATAGCCAAGCTTGGTTTTGTCCCACTAGCATATCCCCCGCCGATCCGGTGAAACCACTTGTCCATTCCCGTCGTTGCAGCGCTTCGGGGAGATATTCGTTTAAGTGTTCATCAGCAGAGGGAATGTAGTAGGCGTCTAACTGGTAGGTTGCCATCAGCGCTCGCATTCTGCTTAACTTGGCTTGGATTGACGCTATCTGGGTTTGAGGCTGCAAAACGTCTAAGGATGTCATAGGGGGATCGAGTTTGGCGAATTATGTCAGTTGTATGGAATATTTTAGCGATCGCCGTCCTCCCCACACTGCAATTTGGTATGAGGCGCGATCCTTGTATCTTTCTTTACCAATCCCTGCGGGCAGTAAGTTTATGAAAAATAGATAAAGACAAAATTAATTTTAGCAGCAATGTTTAAAGATTGTGTAAAAATAATCGACAACTAATTTCATCAATATCCGTAGCAATACTACAATCTAAAAAATCCACGCAAAACTCCAGGGATTTTTACAGGCAAAATCAGGGAGTAGATCTACTTAAATAGTACAGGAGTAATCGGGAAATATAGGGGACAGGACTTACGCAAGGGCGTTGTCAGAAACCGGGTTTGGACCGTCGCTCTCTGGTTGCCAAACCAACGATTTTTCGTAGAAACCGGGAACTTGCGCGTAATATCATGTCCGCTTGAATAGCCATAGTTAGGAATGACGCGGTGACAAGGGAGAGCGGTGACGCGGTGAGTTTTAATTATGGGTGATTTGGCGGACATCATATAAGTCCTGGGGGATGCCGATAAAGTCGAGAGTCAATGGTGCGATATGCACACCATGAGCGAAGCTCTCCCATAACCTGATTCGCCCAACAGAAAGCAACGCGATCCAATCGAATTGCGAGAGATTGAGTATATGAAAAAAACCATGCTTGATATAGCAGGCAGATATGGCAAATTACCTGTAGTCGCCCAATCGATCAAAAGTAGAATCGCTGCGATTAATAACCAAGCTCGCAAACACTGGCCCGAGATTCTGCTGGTAGTTGCGATCGCGACTTTAGCAGGCATTGCATTCTATCAAGGATCGGGGCTGATTGGCGAGGTTGTTGTTAGGGCTCAGCGTCAAGACATGTGGTTTGAGGCCGATAGCGCGCGCGTCTTTGCAAATATGACCAAAGCCGCGAGCAGTCATTACCGGACTAAGGTACACCCACTATTTTCACTGATAGCGTTCCCACCAGTATATTTAGTGAAAACTGTTTTGGGTATCAAAGCGCTTACTGCGGTAAGGCTCGTAATTGCTGCCATAGCTGGGCTTTGGGTCGGTGCGCTTTTCATTTTATTGAGACTGATTGGTTGCCTTCGATTGGACGCGACGCTATTTAGCATACTTGGGGCAACTAGCGCATCGGCGATGTTTTGGTTTGTCGTGCCAGAGACTTACTCGTTCGGATCGTTGACTATGATCGCGGCACTATGTTTAGTTGCGATCGCCCAATATAGAAAGCTGTCGGCGAGATGGTACGTGGTTGTAAGTGCGCTGACATTGAGCATAACGACCACCAACTGGATGGCTGGAATCGCGGCAACATTTACAAAGTATCGCCGCAAGCGAGCTTGGCAGATTACAGTCAATGCATTTTGCTTGGTAGTCCTGCTGTGGGGCGTACAGAAGTTTATCTTTCCGAGTGCTGAATTTTTTATCGGCGATCGGGAAGAAAGAAGTTACATATACAAGCCGACATTCGGCAGTCTCCTGCAAGTCCTCCAGTCTTTTTTTGCTCACACGATGGTCATGCCAGCCATCCAGATAGCTCATAACAATAAAGACTGGTCAATCATGCTTACCCAACGCTCGTTTCCAGGTTCAGCAAGTCTGTGGGGCAGCATTGCAGTCGTTTTGTGGATGGCACTGTTAGGTTTGGGGTTATGGGGGTTCTTTTCCACTAGAAAGCATGGCAAACTACGCATTGTTTTGGGATTAACCCTGCTGGGACAGCTGGCACTACATGCGGTATACGGGTCAGAAACATTTCTTTACTCATTGCATTTCTTGCCATTGTTAGTAGTTTTGGCAGCATGGAGTACGCAAACGCCTGCGCGCCCCATAGCCTTGGTACTGGCAGGTATGCTGGTGCTAACTGCGGGGGTGAATAATAGTTCGCAATTGATTAAGGCTACGGAGTTTGTTCTAACTCAGGGTTCGCCACGGGATCAAGTTTTAGGCCATATGCAGCTGCGCCCGACCGACCCCTGGCCTCGCGGTACGGGACACGTAGTGCTGGCGGCGCCAGGAAGCCGTGAAGTTGATAAAGCCTATCACGAACCGGGTGGCAGTTTCAGCCCTGCCGTGGGCAGCTTCGGCGTTTCCCTGTGGCTGACCGATACATACGGGAATCTCTTGACTACAAGCGATCGCATCCCGTTAAGCGATATCCGCCAGGAGTTAAAGTGGGTCGATGGTCAGGACATACCGGGAATTCTGACTCAAACGAGCTACTATCAAGCATTTTGGTCATCCACCAAACCGGCGACTTGGACGCTCAATCTCAAAACCCAAGCCAATGCAACGACTAAACCAATGGTGGTTATCCGCAGCGTCGGTCCAGCAGGAGGGGCAATTCGCTCTCTCGACTGGAATGGCAAACGGCTGTTAATCAACGACCGTTGGTCTGTGACGCTTTCAACAGCGCCTGCCAAAGTCTACTTAGGTGAGGAAGCGCCAAAGGGCTGGATGAGCGATCGCTCAGACCGTACCCAATGGCAAAGCGAGAATGGCTGGGGCTATGCCCGGTTTGAACTAGCCGATAACAGCAATACGAATTTAGTTATCCAGGATTCTAACCCCCCCACACCGATCAAAGCGCCAACCGTCACCAATACGCGACCAGCCTTAGAACTAAACCTTCCCGACAAGCAATTTACAGCCAGTTTAAACGCACAAGTCGCCCACTTGATGATGGGAATTGTGGGACGGGAAACCCGCCCTGGGGAACCTACCAACTATCCCTTATCTTGGCAGCGCGACGGCGCTTACAAGATCGTCGCTTTGGCGCGCGCCGGAAAGTTGCAAGTCGCAAAAGAACTATCAACCTACTTTGCCGAAAACGATTTCTTCGGTGGTTTCGGCGCCGAAGCCGATGCCCCTGGGTTATCGATTTGGGCGCTCGAAGAAGTGGCTGTGCGTCTAAACCAGCCAGAATACGACAAATGGCTAATGCCCCACGTGCGCCGCAAAGCCGAATTCATCCTTAAAATGTTGGCAACCAAAGAACCGATTCGTCAGACAGCAGTCGGTCCAGTCGTGCCGAAATATCAGAAAAACCCTAACTTGACACTGGTTGCAGATCCAGCTAAAAACGGTTTGATCGTCGGTCGAATGGATTGGCATCGCCCCCTACTATTCGTCAATGCTGTCAGCTATCGGGGGCTACTCGATGCCGCGTCTCTGGCAGAACGAGTCGGTCACCCTGCCGATGCTCAGCGTTGGCGTACCAAGGCAGCTCAGTTGAAAAAAGCTTGGGAAAAAGCGTTCAAACCACCAGAGTCGAACAACGAGCGGACTTACATCAACAGTCTTTGGCCTACCTGGGTAGCAACCTCCCATAAAGATGCTCTGCTGCAACGGCTGCAAGAGCGGTGGACTAAGCTACGCGATGCCCAAGGCGAATTTCGCCAAACCCCTCTGTGGACTTATTTCAATATCGCTGAGGCACACCAATGGCTGTTTCTCAAACAACCAGAGCGCGTGTGGTCAACCTTGCGCTGGTTTTGGCATCATCAGGCATCCCCTGGGTTATACACCTGGTGGGAGGGTAAAGGAGAAGAAAACACCTTTGGTCGTTGGGAGCGAGTACGCGGTTGGGTAAAACCCCCCCACGTTACGCCCCATTACTGGACTGCTGCCGAAATGTTGTTGCTGCAATTGGATATGCTAGCCTACATTGACCAGATGACCAACCAGCCGACGTTAGTAATTGGTGCCGGAATTCCAGATACCTGGCTGAAGGCGCCGATGCAGCTGCGGGGATTACCGATGCCAAATGGTCAGATTGATTGGAATTGGGACGGCAAGCAAATGCAGGTAAAGCTGAGCGGTAAGAAAGTTAATGTCCGACTGGGAGCAGCGTTTCCCCCTAATACACCTTTAAAGGTAGAATACCTTGACTTGCAATCAAGCTAACTAAAAACATGCAGGACTTACGCAGGTCGAGGGCAGAAACAAAGGTGAAGAGTCGTTCGCGCTAGCGTTGGGAGGCATATCTCTCGTTTACAAACCAACGATTTTGCGTATCACCTTAGTTTCTTTGCGTAAGTCCTGACATGGTCGATTAAATTGAGAGCAGCACATGTTTAGAGATAAAAAAAGTGACGTTCCTACACCTCCCTAATATGATGTCCGCCTAATTACCCTGAATAAAAATCTCTCCCTTGTCACCGTGTCACCGCGTCACCCCGTCATTCCTAACATTGACGCATCACCTTTGTTTTTGGCGCAGGGTGCTAGAGTCCTGGCCAATCACCAAAGTTTCTCTGAAAAATCCTTGGTTTGGGAACTAGAGATCTAAGTAGAAACTGTGGTGATAGCCACGCCCTTGCGTAAGTCCTGTTGGTATGAGGCGCGTTCCTTGTATCTTTGTTTACCAATGCCTGCGGACAATAAGTCTATGAAGTATAGATAAAGATCAACTGAATTTTAGCAACAATATTTAAAGATTGTGTAAAAATAATTGACAAATAATTTCATGAATATTCATAGCAATAGTATGATACAAAAAACAAATATTATCTCTCTAGTCCTGATGGCGGAATCAGACAGTAAATATACAGACAGGGAAAGCATGGTCAACTAAGGCAGTAAAAGCTACATTGGCTGAAAATCAAGGCAAATAATGTAAAAAATACAGCCAATGGTGGGAGCGAATTTAACCTGATTAGCCGAGCAAAAAGAAACTCAAAGCAGATGGAATTGCCAGAGATATAACTATGAAAAAATCCACGTTTGGTATAGGAGGAATATTTTGGAAATTGCCTGTAGTAGCCCAATCGATTAAAAGTAAAATCGGTTGGATTAATCAGCAAGCTCGCGAAAACTGGGGAGAGATTCTATTGGTAGTTGCGCTCGCGGCAAGTGCAGGCATTGCATCCTATCTTGGGGCGCAGCTGATTCACCCCTGGCTACTTACCGATCGAGGTGCCGACCTGTGGTTTTCAGCCGATATTCCCCGCGTGTTTGCCAACATGACCGACCGCTTCAGCAACCATTCCCGCACTAAAGTACACCCAATATTTTCGCTGATAGCATTCCCACCCGTATTTTTAATGCACAAAGTATTGGGTCTTGATGCTCTGACTGCGGTAAGAATAGCGATCGCAGCGGTAGCAGCGCTATGTATAATGGCGCTTTTCATTGTACTGAGACTGATTGGTTGCCGACGATTTGACGCGGCTCTATTTAGCATCCTTGGGGCAACTAGCGCCGCCGCGATGTTTTGGTTTATCGTGCCAGAAACCTACCCATTTGGAGCGTTAAGCATTCTGGCGGGACTATGTCTGGCGGCGATCGCCCAATATCGAAAGCTGTCAGCACAATGGTATGCAGTTGTAAGTGCCGCGACATTGAGCATCACGACCACCAACTGGATGGTGGGAATTCTGGCAACCTTGGCAAAATATCGCCGCAAGTGGGCATGGAAGATTACCCTCGATGCATTGTGCCTGAATATTGTGCTGTGGAGCGTACAAAAGTCTATCTTTCCCAGTGCTGGATTTTTTATCGTTTTGGGCGATAGCGAAGAAAAAAATTACATGTTGCGGCAAGCATCTGGAGGTTTTTGGCACGTCCTCCAGTCTTTTGTGGCTCACACAATGGTAATGCCGGATATGCGGATAATTCCTCATTGGAAAAAGTTCGAGCTATTAAGGGTGCTGACACAGCGCGCTATACCTGGTTCTGCCAGCGTCTGGGGAACCGTTGCCGTCATCTTGTGGATGGCTCTATTAGCTTTAGGAATATGGGGCTTTTTCGCTGCCAAACAGCATCGCCAACTCCGCATTGTTCTTGGTTTTAGTATCTTGGGACAGCTAGCACTTCACACCGTATACGGCGAGGAGACATTTCTTTACTCGTTACATTTCTTGCCATTGTTAATAGTTTTGGCAGCATTCAGCACCCAGACGCCTGCACGCTCCATCGGCTTGGTATTGGCAGGGATGTTGGTGTTGACTGCGGGTGTGAATAATGGTTTGCAATTGCTCAAAGCAAAAGAGGTGATGAATAGTCAAGCAGCGCCACGTACCCAATTGCTAAAGCAGATGCAGCAGCGCCCGACTGACCCTTCCACCCCTGGAGTGGGCAGCTTCGACGTTGCGGTAAATCTCAAAACTACGAGCGATCGCCGTTGATAAAATTGGAACATATGTTTAGACCGAAAAAAACTGAATTTAAAGGTAATAGAACTTTGCACCCAGAACAAGAAAAAGTTGGTAATAAAGCAGCCGCTTATTTGAAGGCGCTCAGACCTCGCCAGTGGACAAAAAACTTGATTGTTTTTGCCGCCCCTTTGTTTGCTTTTAGTCTTAATTGGCAATCTTGGCTGGGGAGCTTGCTAGCATTTGTTTTGTTTTGTTGCGCTTCCAGTAGTTTTTATTTATTCAACGATATTGCCGATGTAGAATCAGACCGGCAACATCCGGTCAAATGCAAGCGCCCGATTGCAGCGGGAGAGATCGCTATCCCAGTCGCGATATTGATGGCAATAGTTTTGTTGGGTGGCGCCATAGCCGTCGGTTGGTGGCGAAGTTCCAGCTTGGGAGTAACTATCATCGCCTACGGCATACTGCAAGTTGCGTATAATTTGCGACTAAAGCGCACGGTAATTTTGGATGTAGTGGCGATCGCAATGGGATTTATTTTGCGTGCTTTTGCAGGTGCCGCAGCAACTGGTATTGTTCTATCTCCCTGGTTTTTGCTGTGTACGGCCATGCTGGCTCTGTTTTTGGGCATTGAAAAGCGCAAAGCGGAACTGCGGTTGTTACAAATTAAAGGCGGTAAAACTCGCGCCGTCCTCAAACGCTACTCCTTGCCTCTATTAATCCGCATGGAAAGTACAGTCACAACGGGAGCCGTTTTAACCTATGCCCTTTGGAGTTCCGGCCCTCAAGTCAATGGAGCATCAACTCCCTGGATGATGCTAACATTGCCCTTTGTTTTATACGGCATTTTTCGCTATCAATTACTCAGCGACCCCCAAGAAATAGCTCGTAAAAGTGACGCCAGTCTTGAGAAAGGAGGACAAACTGAGCGACCTGAAGAAGTTTTATTAAAGGATTTTCCACTCCTGATGACTGTGGTTGCTTGGGCGATCGCCAGCTTTGGCATTCTCTGGTTTAAATCTCAGGGTTTAATCCAATAAAAACAATCGATATTCTTTGAAACCAGTTGCTCAACCAGCGCGAGATTTTCCTATGTCAAACAAAATGTTTCGATATTTTCCTCATCAAGCTTATCGACTCGCTTCTATAGAGATTGATGAACTGAAAAAATCTGGAATTCGGGGAGTAATACTCGACCTGGATAACACGATTGTTTCTGAAGACGATCGTTACTTATCTCCAGGGGCTGAAGCATGGCTCAAACAAGCAAAATTAGAAGGGTTTAAATTTTATATCCTCTCAAATGGTAAGCGGCGATATCGGGTGAAATTTTGGGAGCATCGCCTAGGAATTCCAGCCATAAATCCAGCCAGGAAACCCTTTCCTTTTGCCTTTATTAAAGCCTTAAATTACATGCAACTCAAACCAAAACAAGTTGTAGCGATTGGAGACAGCCGCCACACAGACATACTAGGAGCGTGGCTTGTAGGCTGTCCTAGCATCCAAGTGGCAACGCTGCCTCATCCCTTTCGCTGGTGGGAAAAACTACTAGGAAAAAGAGTACAAACTCCCTATCCTGCAGAACACGAACTTTGGGAGTTTGATGCTAACCAATATTGAAAGAATTCAGGAATTACGCAAACACCAAAGTTTCTCTGAAAAATCGTTGCTTTCTCAACTGGAGATCTACTCAGAAACAAAGGTGATGGCCTGGCAATTAACCGTACAAAGACTGAATCCAATTCCACTCCTGGGTTAAACCCTCCCGCAGCGATACTTTAGGCTCATAACCCAGGATTTTCCTTGCTTTTGACACATCTGCCGCCGTGTGACGCGCATCTCCCATCGCTGGTTCGAGATAATTTTTGCGAATGGGACGAGAGACAATTTGTTCCATCGTGTCGATAATTTGCATTAATCCCACCCGACTCCCGCCGCCAATATTAAAAATTTCCCCCACCGCTTCTGGCACTTTAGCAGCCGCTAAATTCCCAGCAACAACATCGCCGACAAAGGTGAAATCTCGCGTTTGCTGTCCATCCCCGTAAATAGGAATTGGTTGCTCGACTAAAACCGACTTAAAAAACTTATGAAATGCCATATCCGGGCGTTGGCGGGGGCCATAGACACTAAAATATCGCAAGGCCGTAAACGGAACTTTGAAGTTTTTGTAATACAATCCACATAAACGCTCAGCTGCCAGCTTGGTAATGCCGTAAGGAGATACGGGTTGGGGACAAATAGATTCAGAAGTCGGTAAAGTTTCGGCATCGCCGTAGACAGAAGAAGTTGAAGCATAAACAAACCGCTTCAGGTGTTTGGCGTCCTTCGCCGCTTCCAGCATAATTTGCGTGGCGTTGATATTCCTTTCTGTATAAGCGCGGAAGCCATCGCCCCAGCTAGCACGGACTCCCGCTTGCGCCGCTAGGTGATAAACTATTTCCACATCAGCCAACAGTGCCGCCCAATCGAGAGACTGGATATCCGCTTCGATTAATTTAAAATTAGGGTGATTTTCAAAGCTGGAAATATTCTGGCGTTTCAGGGCTGGGTCATAATAATCGTTGAACTGATCGATGCCGATCACCTGTTCCCCTTGGTTTAACAGGGCTTCCACCAAGTGAGAACCAATAAAACCGGCAACCCCTGTAACGATACTTTTAGCCATAAACTTTCTATACTGAAGAGCGATACCTGGACTGAAGAGTAACATTTTATCGTTAAAGATTCGAGAGTTGGAGTGCGAAGATAACGTGAAGGTTTTGGTTGTTGGGAATGGGGGACGGGAACACGCCTTAGCTTGGAAACTCCTACAATCTGAGGGAATTCAACAGGTGTTCTGCGTTCCGGGTAATGGCGGTACGGCGGTAATGGATCGCTGTCAGAATCTCCCCCTGGGGGTAGATGATTTTGAGGGAATGGCACGCTTTGCTAGCGAAAATGATATTTCTCTGGTGGTGGTAGGGCCAGAACTGCCTCTGTCCAGGGGAATTACAGATTATCTGCGATCGCAACATATCCCCGTTTTTGGCCCCACGAAAGCGGGCGCCCAAATTGAAGCGAGTAAAGCTTGGGCAAAAGCTTTGATGCAAGAAGCTAAAATGCCCACGGCGAAAGCGGTTGTGTTTGCCGATGCCTCGTCGGCAAAAGCCTATGTCAAGACCCATGGTGCCCCGATCGTGATCAAAGCCGATGGTTTGGCGGCTGGGAAGGGGGTAACCGTGGCGCAAACTGTTGCGGAAGCTCAAGCTGCGATTGAGGAGGTGTTTAACAGTTGTTTCGGGATAGTGGTAATTGAAGAATGTTTGATGGGGGAAGAAGTCTCGGTGTTAGCTTTAACCGATGGCGTGACGATTCGCCCCTTGTTACCCGCCCAGGATCACAAGCGCATCGGCGAGGGGGATACCGGCCCAAATACCGGCGGCATGGGCGCTTATGCCCCTGCCCGCCTGCTGACGCCCCAGTTGATGGAACGGATTGAGAAGGAAGTTTTGCAAAGTGCTATCGCCCATCTGCAAAAACGCAAGATCGACTATCGCGGCGTCCTCTACGCCGGATTAATGATTACCCCCCAAGGGGAACCTAAAGTCCTGGAATTTAACTGTCGCTTTGGCGATCCGGAAACCCAAGCCATTCTACCCTTGCTCGAAACTCCCCTGGAAGAATTAATGCTGGCTTGTGTCGAACAAAGACTTGACAAAATGCCACCAATATGCTGGAAGCCAGGAGCTTGCGTGTCCGTGGTGATGGCGAGTGGGGGTTATCCGGGAGACTACGAAAAAGGGAAAGTTATTAGCGGGATAGAACAAGCCGAAGCTTTGGGAGCGATTGTGTTTCACGCCGGAACGCAATTGCGGGAGAACCAGATATTAACCGATGGGGGACGAGTGTTGGGGGTGACGGCGACGGGAGAGAATTTTGAGCAAGCGATCGCACAAGCTTACACCGCCGTAGATTGTATTGAGTTTGAAGGCAAGTACTACCGGCGAGATATCGGTCACCGAGTCAAGGGTTAATCTGGTTATCGGGAATCTTTATCTATGCTTCCTTGCTGAATTTGTCCAAACTGGTAATGATTAATGTAACAGAAACATTTACTTGACAGGCGCTATAGTGCCTGTTAAAAACATTCGCGGAAAATCCCCCAAATGCTGGCCCTCTTGAAAACAATCCGAGATGCGATCGCTCATTGGTGGTCTGAATTTACCCTCCAGACAAGGCTAATGGCAGCGGCGACTTTAGTTGTTTCCCTATTTATGAGTGGCCTCACCTTCTGGGCAGTCAACTCAATTCAGCAAGATGCACGTCTTAACGATACCCGCTTCGGTCGCGACCTGGGTATCCTGCTGGCGACGAACGTTGCGCCTTTGATCGCAGAAAACGATCTGACTGATGTCGCTCGCTTTTCCCAACGCTTCTACGCCAGCACCTCCAGCGTGCGCTACATGCTCTACGCCGACACTGAAGGGAAAATTTTCTTTGGGATTCCGTTTTCGGAATCGGAAGTGCAAACGTCACTTACCCTCGAACGTCGCATTCAACTACCAGCAGATTACGCGACCAATGCCGACTTGCCAATGGTGCGGCAGCACCGCACCCCCGACGGCGAAGTCACCGATGTGTTTGTTCCCGTCTATCACGAGGGGAAGTATCTAGGCATTCTGGCAATTGGCATCAATCCCAATCCCACCGCTGTCACTTCGTCACACCTAACGCGGGATGTGACGATTGCCGTTTTTATCTCGATCTGGGCAATGGTGATTTTGGGCGGCGTGATTAACGCCTTGACAATCACCAAACCAATTAAAGAGTTGGTGACGGGAGTCAAAAATATCGCTACGGGGAACTTTCAGCAGCGAATAGACCTACCCCACGGCGGCGAACTCGGCGAGTTGATCGAAAGCTTCAACGAAATGGCGGAAAGGCTAGAGCGTTATGAAGAGCAAAATATAGAAGAATTAACCGCGGAAAAAGCCAAGCTGGAAACCCTGGTTTCGACGATTGCCGATGGGGCGGTGCTGCTGGATACTAACTTGCAGGTGATTTTAGTCAATACCACAGCGCGGCAGATGTTTGGCTGGGATGGCAACGATTTGGTGGGGTCGAACTTGCTGTATAGCCTGCCAGCGCCCGTTTCGGCAGAGTTGACGCGACCGTTGTATAAAATGACCGCAGGGGAAGGCGATCGCGAAGCCGAGTTTCGCATCACCCTCACCCACCCGACAAACCGCACCGTCCGCATTCTCCTGACTACCGTCCTCGACCAATACCGAGATAGCATCAAAGGCATTGCCATGACGGTACAAGATATTACTCGCGAAGTAGAACTAAACGAAGCCAAAAGTCAGTTTATCAGCAACGTTTCCCACGAACTTAGAACCCCACTGTTTAATATCAAATCCTTCATCGAAACTCTGCACGAGTACGGCGAAGACCTCAACGAAGAACAACGCCGCGACTTTCTCCAAACAGCCAATCGCGAAACAGACCGCCTCACCCGCCTCGTCAACGACGTGCTGGATTTATCGCGACTGGAAACTTCCTGCCGAATTTATCATTTTGATGGGTTAGATATCGCTCAAATCGTTGACCAAACCCTGCGAACCTATCAGTTGAATGCAAAAGATCAAGAGATTGAGCTGATTCAAGAAATTGACGCCAATTTGCCGTTGGTTTTAGGTAACTACGATTTGTTGCTGCAAGTACTGACTAATCTTGTAGGTAATGCATTGAAGTTTACTGAACCAGGCGGAAGAGTGGCAATTCGGGCGTATGCAGTAGAACCAAAAATCGGGCCGGTGCGCCTGGAAGTTTCGGATACGGGTATTGGCATTGCGCCAGAGGATCAGCAGGCAATTTTCGCTCGCTTTTTCCGCGTAGAAAACCGGGTTCACACCAAGGAAGGAACTGGACTAGGACTTTCGATTGTCAGAAATATCATCGATAAGCATCACACTCAAATTCACCTAGTCAGCGAAGTGGGCGTTGGTACAACTTTCTGGTTTGACCTGGCAGTATTTCAGGAAAAAGCGACCCACCTGGATAATCCATCGGACGAAACCCATTCGTCAACGGTGAGCGTGCTTGAGCCTACCCCATCAAGGCCAGGATAAAACTGACCAGGATTAGACCTACCAGGACAAGCCAAATCAGGTTTCGCTGCAACCACAGCCTAATCGACGGGCTGGAGTTTTGCTGCTGCTTTTGATACAAATCTTTTAAAGCGCGGTCTTGGTAAAGGGTACACTCCTTAGCATAGGGGCGTTTGGGGAAAGTGCAGGTATCGTCTTCGTGGTAGGTGCAACTGTCGCATAAAGGTACATCTCCACTCGTCCGGTGTAAAGGAATGCCGGGATGACCGTAGGCTTTTAGCACCATGCGGCAGTGGGGACATTCTAGTGCTTGGGGTTTAACAGGTTGTTGACAGCGGGGGCAATTTGGCATTGATTAGGGTTATTTTGAGGATCGATCGCACTTACAGCGGATTGCTTTTCGAGTGAGGTACAGTCTTTTGGCTTCGTTTGTATAGCGGCAGCATTAATGCTGCCGCTATACAAACAAAGGTATACCTTATTTTTATGGCTGCAATCCGCTATATTCTAGGGTGCATTATCGCTAGTGGCTAACGCATATGGCTGCAATCCGCTATGTTCTAGGGTGCATTATCCCTAGTGGCTAACGCACCCTACAACAGATATTGTGGAGATGGTGCGTTACACTGCGTTAACGCACCCTACAACAGTTTATAAGAGGGCAAAATCAGCGTTGGTCAGGGTATTTGCTTGTACTCCCAAAATGGTAGATAAGAGTTCGTTATTGTTTTGCCACAGAATCAAAGTATTGCTGGCGTTATTGCCGGTGCCTTGGACAATTTTAAGTTGATTGAAGGTGAGAGAGTTGGTTAAGAGCAAGCGATCGCTCCCCTTGATAAAGTTGAAGATAACATCCGCACCTGCCCCGGCAACGAGTGCGAATCGGTCTTGACCGCTACCGCCATAAAGACTATCAAATCCCGCACCGCCAAACAGCACATTGTCACCTTCTCCACCTTCGACTATATCGTCGCCAGCACCACCGTTGAGCGAGTCGTTGCCGCCATTTCCGGAAATAGAATCATCTCCCCCTTGCCCAATCAAGGTATCGTTACCTTCTCCACCAGCGAGTAAGTCAACGCCGTCGCCGCCATCCAGGTAATCGTCGCCAGCTTGACCGTAAAGTTGGTCGTTATTATTGCCACTAAACAGGGTGTCTTTACCATCCCCGCCTTCGAGGTAGTCATCGCCAGCACCAGCATTAAGGCTATCATTACCAGCTTGACCGTAGAGTTGATCGCGACCATCTCCGCCCGTTAAGGAGTCATCGCCATCCCCGCCTTCCAGGTAATCGTCGCCCACTCCACCATCGATGACGTCATTACCAACTTGACCGTAAAGTTGGTCGTTGGCAATGCCACCTGACAGCGAGTCATCGCCGCTACCGCCTTCGAGGTAGTCATTCCCCCCATCGCCTGCCAGGGTATCGTTACCCGCTTGACCGAACAATTGGTCGTTGCCATCGCCGCCCGATAATTGGTCGTTAGCGTCGCCGCCATCGAGGTAATCATTCCCCGCTTGCCCAAATAAGGTATCGGCATCTGCACCGCCATCGAGGTAGTCATTGCCGTCGCCGCCCACGAGAGAATCATTGCCAGTGCGACCATACAGTTCGTCGTCGCCTGTACCGCCATCGAGGGAGTCATTGCCAGCAGCGCCTTCGAGGGAGTCTCGACCAGCACTACCGTAAATTTCGTCATTCCCCGCGTCGCCCGTCAGCAGGTCATCGCCATTGCCACCTACGAGGGAGTCGTTGCCATCGCCACCCGTAAGCGAGTCGTCGCCATTGTTACCAAACAGCGTATCGTCACCCGCTTGCCCGGAAAGCGTATCGCTATCGTTGCCGCCATCGAGGAAATCGTTGCCCGTACCGCCAAACAAGGTATCGTTACCAATTTGACCGAAGAGTCGGTCATTGCCCGCATTGCCGTTTAGCAGGTCGTCGCCTTTGCCGCCGTCCAGCAAGTCGTTGCCGTTGCCGCCATCGAGGGTGTCATTGCCAATTTGACCGTAGAGGCGGTCATCGTCGTCGCCGCCATTGAGTTGGTCGTTGCCGTTGCCGCCTTCTAGGAGGTCTACTCCCGCTTGCCCCAACAGAAGATCGGCATCGTCGCCGCCATTGAGTTGGTCGTTGCCGTCGCCGCCTTCTAACGTATCGGTACCAACTTGACCATCTAGTCGGTCGTTGCCTTCGCCGCCGAACATCAGGTCATTGCCTGCACCGCCATCGAGGTTATCGTTACCAGCGCTGCCATCGAGGGTGTCATTACTAACTTGACCGTAGAGATAATCGTTGCCATCGTTGCCGACTAGCGAGTCATCGCCGTCGCCGCCTTCCAGGTAGTCGTTGCCAGTGCCGCCATCGAGGATATCGTTGCCGAGTTGACCGTAAAGTTGGTCGTTGCCGCCGCTACCAGCGAGAGAGTCATCGCCGTCGCCGCCTTCGAGGTAGTCGTTGCCTTCGCCACCGTCAAGGGTGTCAGTACCTTGGTCACCATAGAGTTGGTCGTTATCGCTGCCGCCGTTGAGATAGTCGTTGCCGTCGCCGCCGGTGATGTAGTCAATTCCCGCTTCACCCGCTAGCGAGTCATTGCCAGCAGAACCGATAATGCGTTCGCGTCCTTCTCCTCCTTCGACGGTATCATCCCCAGCACCGCCATCGATAAAGTCGTTGCCGCCTAACCCATCGATAAAATTATTGCCATCATCGCCAATTAAAGTATCGATGAATTCCGAACCAATTAGGTTTTCAATTAATGTCAGAATATCCCCGTTGGCATCTCCTGCCCAACCTTTACCCGTTTTCAAACTAACAGCAACGCCGGTTTCGGAATTGAAATAGGAAGCAGTATCGTTACCAGTACCGCCATCAAGGGTATCTGCCGCTTTTCCGCCCACAATCAAGTCATCGCCTGCTTCTGCCGAGATGACATCGTTGCCGTTTTCCCCATAAAGCGAATCGTTTCCATCTCTTGCGGCAATCGTATCGTTGCCATCTCCGGAGGTAATAATATTCGCTTTGGCATCGCCAGTAATGTCGTCGTTGAAGGCAGAAACGATGACATTTTCAACGTTAAAGATTTGGTCGGTATTGCCAAAACCATCTTTGGCGAAGTTCTGTTCTAAATTGACAATGACGCTACTTGGATCGCGACGATAGCTGACAGTATCGGTATCTTCACCACCATCGATGGTATCGTTGCCAGCGTTGCCGATTAGCAGGTCATTTTTGGCTAACCCTTTGATTTGGTTATCAAGGCTATTACCGATGAGAATATCATCGAAGTTTGAGCCGATGATATTTTCCAAACCCTTAAGGGTATCTGTATTACCAAAACCATCTAAAGCAGTGCCTGAATTGATAGTAAAAGTAGGTTCGAGGTCGGTGGAATCTTTGGCAGTGTTGTTGAAACTTTGGGTTTCATCGATATTTACAACGACACCTTTGGGTGAATTTTCGTAGCTGACGGTATCGATATCGGCACCACCATCAATTAGGTCATTGCCTGCTTCTCCCATGAGGAAATCATTGCCGGAATTGCCAAACAGCGAGTCGTTTCCGGCGTTACCGTTCAAGCGATCGCTGTCAATTCCACCATCGAGAATGTCGCTGCCTTCGCCACCAACGAGAGAGTCAGTACCTGCATCACCATTTAAAGTGTCGCTATCAATTCCGCCGTCGAGAATATCAATACCAGCACCACCGATGAGAGAGTCGTTGCCCGATCCTCCTACTAAGAAGTCATCGCCACCGCCACCATCTAGAACATCATCTCCTTCACCGCCTGCAAGAAAGTCTTTGCCAGCATCGTCAAAAAACTTTGGTTCGCTAAATATGGGCAAACCTTTATCATCAACACCAAGTTGAGTAATTTCTGTGCGGAAACCACCTTTTAGCGTGTCATTACCAGTGCCGCCAACGAGGCTATCATCTCCCTCATTACCGTTGAGGAAATCGTTGTCAGCATCCCCATTCAGCGTGTCGTTGCCAACATCGCCATACAGAGTATCTAGTCCAATTCCGCCATCAAGAAAGTCATTGCCCTTGTTACCGCTGAGTCGATCGTTGCCACTTTCTCCGAATGCGAAATCTTCGCCATCGCCGCCGTTGAGTTTGTCATCGTCAGCACCACCCTTAAGCGTGTCAGCACCCGCATCACCGGCTACGATGTCTTTACCACCACCACCGTCTAAACTGTCATCCCCTGCACCGCCCTTGAGTGCATCGTCGCCATCGTCTCCAAAAATCTGGTCAGCTTTAGGACTGCCATTAAGACCATCATTCCCCACCCCGCCGCGCAGGGTTGCCGATCCGTCGCCAGCTTTCAAAATGTCATTACCATCGCCGCCAGCGAGATCTACTTCGGCAGCAACACCCGGTTGAACGATAATGGCATCATCTCCGGTACCGCCATCAGCGATAATTTTGCCAACGCTAGGACTGGTAGTGGGGTAAGACTGAACGTAACCGAATGCCGAGACGAAAACTTGACCGGGGTTTGCTCCTGGTTGTACTTCAAAGACTTCGTTAATTTCATTGATAAATGGAGTGCCACTGCCGCGATCGCTTGCATTTGGTCCCATGTTGAGTCGCAACAGATTGCTGCCCAAATCCTTAGCTAATACCGGATTTTTAATCTCTGTACCGCCACCGCAACCATAGGAAAAATTCAAACCCGGAATCGGGAATCTGGCAATTTCAAAGCTATCCTCAAAAACAAACAAAAGTTCGTAGGATACTTCAGCACCCGCCTCAACTTTACCTTCGGTATTGAAAACGCAGTTAACTCCCTTCGACAAGTTTTGTAAGATTTCTGGCGGTCTGACTTTACCATCCCCAGGTGTCGGATCGTTAAGTTTGAAGTCAACCGTACCTTCGATGAAAATATCGGCACTTAATTCTGCTGCACCAGGAATACCAACTCCACCACCCGCAAAGAATCCAAGATTTAAATTAAACCCGCTATTTGCATCTACAAAGAAACCTTTATTGAAGATATCAGATGCGTTGCCACTGCTGGCGGCCGCAAAAAGACCTTGCGTATCAAATCCAAAGTCAAGATTGGCGCCAAAACCGCCATTTCCTCCAAAGTTGACATTAACGCCAGGAAATACCGGAACCTTTTGCGTGTATTCAAACTGAGCTACCAAAGTTGGTAAGTCTGCCAAGAATAGTGTGGCATCTGTTTTGCCTAGAAATAGTTTGAATACTTCTTTTGGTTCTTCGAGAATTGGAAAACTTAAACCACCGCCTTGTGCGCCTGCAAAGAAACTACTCGCTGTGGTTGATTTGCCTTTGGCCTGATCCAGCGGGTTACCGAGTGTTGGTGCGATGATATTGCTGGGATTGAGTGTGATTCCACTCAGGTTAGGAATCTGACGAATATCTCCAGGAAGGCTGAAACCGCCCAAATCGAGCAAAACGCTGCCCGCTGCTGTATCAATGCTGTCAAGAGTTTTAGCAGCATTCACAATTTGAGGAATTGCCTCGATTAAACCTAACTTTGGAGAACCTTTAGCAAATGTCTTAGCTATGTCCAGAAGACTGATATTGATGCCAAATTCGTCCAGCAACGGCAAGTTTGTCGTAATAACGTCAATGACTGGTTCTAGAGGTTTTGTTATGTTACGAACTTGTTCTACAACCGGCTTGGCAAAATCACTCAAAAATGAACCAAGGTCTAGTTTGACGTTATTAAAACCAACAGTTGGTAAGTCGCCAAATTTTGCATCATCGATATCGGCTGCGTTGAAGTTCCAATCTAAATTGAAGTCGCTGCTAAGTTTGGGAAAATTAGCTGAATCAGCGAAGCTTGTGGCAAAATTTAAGTTAACGTCGGCGTTGGCAGTTAATTTAGCATCAACCAAACTTGTAAAGTTAACCGAGGTAATTTCTGCAACTTTCAATCGATTGCCAGAGTCAGCTAAATCAACAGCAAAAGAACCATTAAAGTTAGTTCCTTTGTCTGTGGCGTTAAGGTTGAGGAATCCCAGCTTACCATTGGCATTTAAACCGGGAGTTGAAGCATTGAGATTGATTTTTAGTTCATCGTTTGCAGACGTATCAATGAAAAACCCTTCGGTCTTATTGACGCCCAATTTCAGGTCAAAGTCAAAGCCCAAACCTACATTAGCGTCGCCAGTCAATTCAATTCCCACGCCTGGGATGCCAAAGTTGGATGCTAACGAGGTGGTAAAATTAGAAGGAGTATTAGGGCCGAGTTTTAAGTCAAATATCACCTCGTCCGTTGTGTCAACAACATTGATAGCTTGTTTGAGCAGGTTTAATCCACTTGAACCAAGCGCTGTGTTGAGAGCGTTTTGAATATCGGTAACAGTTGCATTGGTTAAATCGGTGATATCATCGAGTTTGTCGTGGACAGCAGTTCTAATATTTTCGATGAATTGGACTGCTTGGTTACTGGCATTTTTTAGACTATCCCCGACAATGGGTATGCTCTCACTAAAAACTCGATTGTTGACACCATTTTGTAGGGTAGTTAGCAACTGATCTAGGTCAGCGATCGCATCCGTAAATTTACCCGTGAAATTTTGCTGTTCCAGCTGAATAACTTTCCCATCTAAGGTAAGAACAACTGTATCGTTCTCAGTCTTTAATGCCTGAAGTGCAGGTTCATCTAATTGCACGCCTTGAACTAAAGCGGAAAAAATTGCTCCTTCATCTCCAGGGGCATCGGATATGTTAATTCGCCCATCTACAAAATGTCCGATTTCTTCTAATAAAACATCCGCGATCGCACTCCCATCCCCTCCATGCCGCGCCAAGTATTCCCCAGATAAATAAATCTTGTTAGTATCAACAGAAAAAGCCCCATTCGCGCCATTGATATCGGATGCTGAACGAATTTCAACTGCTGGCAATCCGGTAAAATCCCCCGTTCTCCATAGCTGACGGAATGCTTCTAGTCCGGCGTTGTCGAAGTCGTCGCCGAAGGCGCGAGCTATTTTTTCCCCAAACTCTTCATCTGCCGCAAATTCGGTTAATAATTTGTAGGCTTTTTCCTCAGATTTCTTCAAACTATCGAGCAAATTTTCACTAGACATAATAACCTACCTCAACAGGTTACGAAAGCAATTAAATATCCCAAGTTGCTAATTGCTAATTGCTAATTGTTAATTGGATTTATAGGGGGTCTGCTATTGGCAATTACCCATTACCCATTACCAGTCCGCTTGGATCTAACTAGCAAATTGCGTTAAATAGATGCAACCCTCCGGCTAAAAATGTCAGGATTAGCCGCTTACAGAACCAATATTTATCGAGCTATTTACAGTTAAACAAGGGGTGAATGAGTCATGTTTCACCCATTCAATGTATCTCCACAAACAGTTTAATATTGAGTCAATTTCGCCTAGAAAAACGAACCTAGCAACCTACCAATCTCAGACAGGTTTGAATCCCTATTGCTCGAACTATTACCCAAATAGGGAAATCGGAAAAAATTAGGTAAGTTTACGAGGTTTGCAGCTTGAGTTAAAGACTTTGTTTTTATTTTTCGACGATGATACTAAGTTAACCTGACCCAAGGTAAATAGCGTGAAAATTTAACAAATATACGTAAAACTACGGCGGTCGAAGTTGAACCGAAAACGGATAAATGAAGCGGGGACAGCAAGAACCGCGATCGCACAGAAATCCTAAACAGTTTAAACATTTTCCGACGCGGTGCGGAAATCCACCTCACACAGCAGGACTGAGGAGTTCATACAATGATACTGGGTGCCAGAATGCGACCGCCTGCCAGCATGACTTGATGGCATCAGTGACGCCGCCTTTTAACCAAATAACAGGAACGCAGCATGGATAACAACAACTGGATGAAACAATTAATGATGATTGGTATTGGCACGACGACTTTGGTCGCCGATAAAATCCGAGAAGTCAGCGATGAATGGGTCAAAGAGGGTAAAATCAATCCCGACCAAGCTAAGGCATTCGTAGATGATATGATGCATCAGTTGGGGTCGGATAGGGGTAACTTTGAAGCTCAGATGCAGCGCCAGATGCGTAATATGTTGCAGGAACTGGGGGTTCCCCGCCAGTCTGAAGTAGATGAATTGCGGGGACGCATAGATCGTCTGGAACGTCAAGTACGCGACTTGGAAAACAAACTCTGGCGTTAATCGATGTCAAATAGACTATCGGACTCCTTGGCGTGATATGTTTAACGGCGTCCGATCTGAGGGCAAACAGATGAGAGGAATTTTAATTAGCTTTGGGGTCGTGGTAGTCTGTTTTCTGATCATCGTGGTGGCTCAACTTGGCGGGGGGCCTAAAGGTGCGATCGGATCGCAAGTGTCTAACACGCCAGCTGCGATCGCTACCGCATCGCCTTTGACTCAACCGACGATCGCCGAAGCGACGAACGAAAATACCCTAATTGCGAGCAATACTATGACTGAAGAAACTGCGGGTGGCGAAGTCATCACCACGCCTTCTGGACTGAAGTATATCGAGATCCAGGAAGGAACTGGGGCGACGCCAAACAGAGGTCAGACGGTGAGGGTACACTATACCGGCACTTTGGAAAATGGCAAGAAGTTTGATAGTTCCCGCGATCGCAAGCTTCCCTTCGATTTCACTATTGGTGTCGGACAAGTGATTAAAGGTTGGGATGAAGGCGTCGGTACCATGAAAGTCGGCGGACGGCGTCAGTTAATTATCCCCCCAGATTTGGGTTATGGGGCTCGCGGTGCAGGTGGAGTCATTCCTCCCAATGCGACTCTCATATTTGATGTGGAACTGCTAGAAGTTAAATAACGCCAGTTCCTAGTTATAAGTTGTGAGATTGGTAATAACTCAAGTTGCTAGTTATCTCTCAAAAAACAGCTAATGGCTAATGGCTAATGGCTCAATTGGTAAAAATCCTATATTAGTAATTAGCAATTAGCAATTAGCAACGCCCTTGTTTATAACTAGCAACTTGCGTTAATAGATAATAGGTAATAGGTAATTGGTAATTGGTGGTGGAATCGTTAAAATTACCGATTACCCTTTACCCATTACCAGTAGCAGCACACTTTAACGACAAAAGAAACCGGGTTTCGACCTAGATCTCTTTCCTGGCTCAACCATTTTTCCGACAAACCCGGTTTCTTGCCACTTAATTGTTGGTAAAATCCGCCCCTACTTACGTTAAATAACTCAAGTTGCTAGTTACCTCATAGATAGCGCCTAATGGCTAAAGGCTAATATCAGTAAAAATACTTTATTAGCAATTAGCCATTAGCAATTAGCAATTAGCAACGCCTGGGTTTATAACTAGCAACTGGCGTTAAATAGCAATTTTCTGGTTTCTCCCAAAGCGATTAACGTTTGGGAGAAGCCAAATTTCGGAATCGCGTAAACTGAGAATCAAATAATAATTTAACCGTTCCCGTCGGGCCATTTCTGTGTTTAGAAATAATCACTTCTGCAATGCCTCGGTCAGGCGTATCGGGCATATAATATTCTTCCCGATATAACATGATAACTACGTCGGCGTCCTGCTCTAAACTGTTGTGAACGAGTATATTGTTAGCAATAAAATTATGCAGTCTCGGAACTGTTAAATCGTAAACTTCAGCTTCGCCATCCGGCTTTATTGAAACAATTTCATCCCAGTAAACATCACTATTAGCCAATCGCTTAATTTCATCTGACTTAACAACCTCAGCTAGTTTTGCTGCTCTTTCGCGGCTTAAATTTAACTCATAAAGAGCTGAACCACGGTATTTGATACCTATTGAATTTTGCATTTCAACTGAAGTCATTCCAATCTGCTGCATGGCTGGTACAGCATATATTTTCCACACATTATGCGGGATAAAATCCTTGTTGGTATTGGCGAAACTTACATTGCCAACGTAACCTGCCACATCTATGAGACTTTTCTGTTTGTATTGACCTACCGCGCCAATCGAATTGATAAATGTTTCTAAATCATGTTTACCACCTACATAAGTGTGGTACTGGTCGCGCCCTTTTCCACGTTGTGGGACTACAAATAACCTAGAGTTAATGCCAAGTCTGAGCAGAAGTGATTGCACATCTTGTGCTAATCGATGACTACTAGAAGCATAGTAAACGTTAGGATAGTGGGTGGTCGTTTTGGATAAATGAATACAACCATCTGTACTCCAAAGATGGCGCAAGAAAACACCTAAAGCTGCTTGAGGTTGTTCAAAAACCAAGCTGGGAATAAACTTTTCATAAGACCGCAGACCAAAAACACCCATAGCATCTAGCCATTTAACGACTGGATTCCTGACGTTATGGGTTAATCGATACAGCGGATTGCAGCCGTATGAGGTACACCTTTGTTTGTGTAGCGGCAGCATTAATGCTGCCGCTACACAAACGAAGCCGGAGGGCTGTACCTCACTCGCTTGCAATCCGCTGTAACTTGCAGCAAGATAGACCTGATACCAATCGCGCTGTTTAACAATACGAGGTGTAACCCGATCGCCAAAAACTTCGACAGCTAAAGATGAAACAATTTCAGCTAAATCTAACTCTCTAGTTGTGTACTGAATTGCGTGTCGAGGAAGAGTACAACCGTCTCCTAGTAAGTGACCAAGTAACGCTAATTCAGCATTGCTCATCGATTGAAAAGATGGACTTGGTAAGCATCGAGGTAAAGCAATGCGCGAACCTTCTGTCATCTCATCCAGGCGCTTCCAGCCGTCAATAGTGAGAAACTTGTGATTACCAGTAGCCCGAATAGTACGTCCCAGGCGAGTTGTTAGCCGCCAAACAGGTTTTACACCCGTCGCAAAGGCATTGCTGACAATAGCCTTTTCTAATTTCATCGTGGATTCATTTAGCGCCCAAACTGCAAAACCAGATTTACCTACCAATTCGCGAATCGGGACTTGTAACCCAGTGTCTGCTAAAGTCACGAGGCTATCACCTGTCAAGCAACCCGATTCTCTTAGATCTGACATCATCGGACGCTTGTTAGTGCGTGCTTCTACACTCCGACTTAACTGAGATAAACCAATAACGGGTACGTTGAGTTCGCGCGCTAAACCTTTAAGACTGCGGGTAATTTTTGACAGTTCTTGCACCCGGTTATCGCTACCGCCGCCTTCCATTAATTGCAAGTAATCGATTAAAACTAATCCCAATTCTCCACCGTTTTCTGCTTGGAGGCGACGCGCTTGACTCCGCATTTCTGTGACGCTAATATTTGCAGAATCATCAATAAAAATAGGCAATTCCGATAAATTGCCTATGGCGCGACTCAAAGATTCCCACTGATTTTGACTAATTCTTCCCGAGCGCAAATAATTACTTTCAATACCTGCTTCACTTGCTAGAAGTCGCTGTACCAATTGCTCTTTTGACATTTCTAAGCTAAAAATAGCAATGGGTAGTCGATAGCGATTAGCGATATTGTGAGCAATACTTAAGCAGATTGCAGTATTGTGAACGCAAATATCATTGGCTACAAAATTGTGTGTCTCTGGGATAGTCAAGTCATACACTTGCTTCGATCCAACTGATTCGATAGAAACAATTTCATCCCAATAAACATCGCTCATCGCTAACTGTTGCAGCGGCAAATTATCTAGTGCTGATGCCAGAATCATCAGTCGATCTCTGGTTAGCGATCGCTTGCCCACATGAATATTACTATGTCCCTTAATTCCGGCACGTCTCGCTAAAGCTGCCCAAGGTTCGCTACCTTTTGCTACTGCTATTTTGTCCCATATTTCAACTGGAATCAGGTCGCGATTGGTTTGGTATTTTTTCTTTGCCAAGGCTGACTGTACCTTATACAGCGCCTCTTCTTTACCAAATATCCCAATTTCTGAAATAAAATTTTTGAGCGATTTTGCATCCGTAATATCCAGTTGCCAAGCTTGTCCTCTAGCATCTTTGTATTTAAACGAGCGTTTTTTCAGCGCGGCAATAATCCCAAATCTTAATAACAAATGTTGAATTTGTCTGGCTAGCTTCTCACTCACAGTCCCATAACCTAATTGTGCTTGACCGCTAGCCAATACTGTCGCCCATCCATCCTTAGAAAAGAGACGATTTAAAAATAACGCTAATTCGTTACGAGTTAGCTTAAAAATAATCTCTGGTATAGTTTCTTTATCAGTCAAATCCGCCAATAATTTTACTTCACACTCGCCCAGGGTTTCTGTCCCAAAAATATTTATTCTTCGAGGAATAGCAATTTTCTCCCCTGGTTTAAGCTCTGCTAAACGCTTCCAGCCATTAATTGTTAAGTAAGGATGGGTAATTGTTGTTTCAACAAATCTTCCCAAGCGGGTAGTAACGCGGAATACTGGCTTTATCCCATCATCCACAAAAGCCGAAGCTTTAGTGCTGTGAAATTTCCAATCATTTCCTAAAGTTAGTAATTCGGATCGACGGCGGTTATAGATTTCTTGAATAGTTGCTACGCTACCATCTGAAAGGACAATTTCAGTATCTAGGGAGCAGCATTTTCCCATTGACGGTCTGCCAGCGACGATAATTAAATCGGAACGCTGAAAACCGCCCGTCATCGCATCTAAATCGTAAAAATCGCACAACAGACCTGGTAACACTTGGCCTTCTTGGCGATTTTCAATATCTTGAAATGTATGAATTAGCGTCTCGGAAATCGGAACTAAACCTTGGGCGGGTCGTTCTTGAGTAATGCTAAAAACTTCCTGTTCTGCCTGGTCGAGAATAATCGGTAATTCGACGGCTGTTTTGAAACCCAGATCGGTAATTTTATAACCGGCATTAATTAATTTACGGCGCAGATATTTATCCATTACCAGTGCGGCATACTGGTCGATATTGACTGCGGATACCGTGCGATCGACCAATTGCACTAATTTATTAGTTCCGCCGACTTTTTCCAAACAATTGTGGTCAGCAAGCCAGGTGGTAACGGTCATTAAATCTGTTGGCTTGCCTTGACTGTGGAGGGTTGTTGCGGCTCGATAAATAATTCTATGAGCTTCCAACGAAAAAGCTTCTACAACCAGAACATCGCAAATACGTTTGATTGCTTCTGGGTCGAGGAGAACGCCGCCTAAGATCGCTTCTTCTGCTTCGACGTTTTGGGGAGGTAAGCGATCGCTTGCACCTGGTAAATTTAGTTCGTCAGCCATAATTGAGAATAGCTAATGGCTAATGGCTAATGGCTAACGATCAAAAGTTCTGAACAATTAGCAATTAGCAATTAGCAATTAGCAACTAGCCTGCCACTACTTGAACTTCTACAGTTGCGGTAACTTCCGGATGCAGCTTGATGTCGGCTTTGTAAGTACCAACTTTGCGAATATCCGGTATGGTAATACCGCGCCGATCGATTTCCTGACCCGTGCGTGCGCCAATCGCCTCTGCCAGTTCCTGTTCGGTGACGGTACCGAAGATGGCATCTTCTTTCCCCACCTGCTTGCTGATGGTGAAGCGACCCGCTGCTTCAATCGCAGCTTTGCGCTCAATGGCTACTTTCTTTTCTTCCAACAGGCGTTGGCGTTCTTGCTCTCTACGCCGTTCTACTTGCTTGAGAATGGCTGGAGTTGCATTGACCCCAAGCCCTCTCGGCAGTAGATAATTGCGAGCGTAGCCTGGAGCTACTTCTACCAGGTCCCCGGATCTTCCCAGCTTGCTGACATCCTGAGTTAAAACTAATTGAATGCGTTTCGGCATGACTTTTCCTCTATTGGGTAATGCGTACCCAGCCCGAACATACAATCCTATCCAAATACCGAGATCGATCGCAACCGGGTAAGTCTGCCTCAAAATTGATCCTTCATTCCCCGTATTCGCCCAAAGGTCTGCACGGGATCGCTGCTTTTCGCCGCCGCTTGTAACTCCGGAACATCCCACCGCAAAAAGGGATTTGTGCGTTTTTCTACCCCCAACATCGATGGTACGGTCGCTTCTAACCGACTGCGCGCTTGCTTAACCTCGGCGTATCTTTTTTGTAAGTCAGGGTTAGCACCATCAACCGTCAGGGCAAATTCCATATTTTTCAGCGTGTATTCATGGGCACACCATACCCTAGTATTATCTGGGAGAGCGCGCAATTTGGTGAGGGAAGCAACCATTTGGGCGGGAGTGCCTTCAAACAATCTGCCGCACCCACCCGCAAACAACGTGTCGCCGCAGAATAGATCCCCTGGTTGATCGGGGGCATCTGGCGGAAAATAGTAAGCGATATGGGCGCGGGTATGTCCGGGAACGAAGAACACGAGAGCTTCTTTGCCAGCGAACTCGACAAAGGAGCCTTCGGTCAAAAATACCTGCTGTCCTGGAATTCTACCAGCATCCTCTGCCCCCCCATAAACGCGAACCTGGGGAAAATGCTGCATTAGCTGCTGATTCCCGCCGACGTGGTCGCCGTGATGGTGGGTATTGAAAATCGCGACTAATTCCGCCTTCAAGGCTTGAAGTTGCCGCAATACAGGCTCAGCTTCTGCCGGATCGACCGCAGCGGCGATATTTTTTTCCGGATCGTGCAGCAAAAACACGTAATTGTCCCAAAGGGCTTCAAGCCGGTAAACCTGCATGTAAACTGTCTCCTTTGCTTATTGAGGGAGAGGGGGATACTTGAGAGCGAATCTTTAGGTATTTTTTACAGTTTCCCGATCCGAGCTTTGTCTGGGCGTACCTAAATAATACTTAAATCCAAATAGGATCTGGAATGATAAAGAAAGACGATCGACTGGGAAAAATATATAAGCCGATCAGGAAACCACTGCTGATGACCAAGGGCGTTCCCCGTAAATCCAACTTAGCCGTAAAGCAAATGATAGAGCAGATCTTTTCAGCCAAACAAATCAGCCGTCAAGATCACCTCAAGCTTATATCTGCAGTTCTCTCTGACTACGAGCTCACCGACGAAGACCGCCGCCAAATTAATCGTATATTTGACTACATTCAAACTGGTCGCCTGAAGCTCGTTGACTGACGACAACCGCACGGTGTTAGGTTAGTAACGCATTGTAAAAGTTATGAAGCAGGATAGATGCCCCCCAATAGCCTTGGAAGTAATGTAGACTTCGCGCCAAACAAGCGCCAAGTTCGTAAAACATAGCACAGCAGGAAGGTTTAAAAGTGTCACAGGATAAACCAACCATTCTCGTTACCGGGGGCGCAGGTTATATTGGCTCTCATGCGGTTAAAGCACTCCAACGGACAGGGTACGGCGTCGTCGTTCTGGATAACTTGGTCTACGGACATCGCGACATCGTTGAGGATGTGTTAAAGGCAGAGTTGGTAGTGGGAGATACAAGCGATCGCCCGTTGCTAGATCGCCTCTTCTCGACTCACCATATTGACGCAGTGATGCACTTTAGCGCCTATGCTTACGTAGGCGAGTCGGTAACCGATCCCGCTAAATACTACCGTAATAACGTCATAGGTACTCTGACGCTCCTAGAGGCTATGATGGCAGCATCTGTGAAGAAATTTGTCTTTTCTTCCACTTGTGCCACCTACGGCGTGCCCAAAATCGTGCCAATTCCCGAAGATCATCCCCAAGATCCGATCAATCCCTATGGAGCGACTAAATTAATGGTGGAACGAATTCTCGCCGATTTCGCTCCAGCATATGACTTTAAGTCGGTTTGCTTCCGCTACTTCAACGCCGCCGGTGCCGATCCCGAAGGATTGTTGGGCGAGGATCACGATCCGGAAACTCACTTAATTCCCCTAGTGCTGATGGCAGCTTTAGGCAAGCGCGATTCTATTTCTATTTTCGGCACGGACTATCCTACACCAGATGGGACTTGTATTCGAGATTACATCCACGTTTCCGATTTGGCAGATGCTCACATTTTGGGGTTGGAATATCTTTTACAAGGCGGTAACAGCGATGCGTTTAACTTAGGTAACGGCTTGGGTTTCTCGGTAAAAGAAGTGATTGATGCTGCAAGGGAAATCACCGGACGAGAGATTAAGGTAGAAGTCAGCGATCGCCGCCCCGGCGATCCCCCCGCCTTAGTCGGTAGCAGCGACAAAGCTCAGACAATCTTGGGCTGGAAACCGCAATACCCAGACATCAAAGATATCTTATCCCATGCTTGGCAGTGGCATCAAAAACGTCACGGTTAAGGTGTTAAAAACGATCGGACTGTCAGAAGAACCTGACGGTCTGATTCTACCCCTCCGTTAGTTTCCAGTAAATGACTTTGAGGAGTGCATCAATGTTGGTAATAGCTGCTAAATCTGGACAATTAGGTAACAGACTACTACTTTTTGCTCATTATATTGCTTTTGCCAGGGAGAATAACCTGTGGTTGCTGAATCCGGCCTTTGATGAATATGCTGAATATTTCCAACCCACAGCCAACGATCTATTTTGTGCCTATCCACCGCCCCCTCTCAAAATCAAAGGCAATCGTTGGTTACGCATAAAATACTATCAATTTAATCGCTATTTGGCTGAAAGCAAACTATTCAAATTAATCGACATCACCAGAGAAAAGCCATTTAACTGGAGCGACTCTAAAGTAACCGAACAGGTTAAAGCCAACTCAATCACCTTTATGCAAGGGTGGCTCTTGAGAGATGGATGGTTTGTGCAAGATCTAGCAAATTTACGCAAACATAGGGAGGCAATTAGAGAATACTTCAAACCTTTAGAAAAGTATAGACAAAATGTAGATAAGTTAATTTCCACTATGAGGAGGAACGATGCTGATATCCTGATTGGAATCCATATCCGTCAGGGAGATTACCAGCAGCATCAAAACGGTAGATACTTTTACCAAAGCGAGGACTATGTCAAAGTAATGGCCTCAGTTAAACAGTTGTTTGCCGATAAAAAGGTCAAATTTTTAATATGTTATAACGCCAAGCAAGAGCAAAAATTATTAGCTCAGTTTGATTACTATTTTGGCAACAACCAAATTATTGAAGACATGTACTCCTTAGCTGAATGCGACTATATTATGGGGCCTCCCAGTAGTTATACGATGTGGGCATCTTTTTACGGAGATAAACCGCTTTACATGATCAGAGATCTAAACAAAGCCCCAAACCTGGATGACTTTGTACGTTTTTATGAGTGGCAAGGTACTTTCCATTACCAGGAAGATTGGAGCCAAAGCTATTGGGAATGGACTCACTAAATACCAACCAAATATTAAAGATCGCGCGGAGAACTAAACATGGAAACAAAGCTAGCGTCGGTAGAACCTCTGGTAATGACAGCAACCATTAACGTTGGAAATACTCCTTACGTTAAAATAAATAATTCAGAGGAAAGGTTGTTAGAATACTTGTGCGCTCTGATTTCATGGATCAAGCTGACTCCAGTTAATCCAATTATATTTTGTGAAAACAGTCAGACAGATTATGATTTTCACAAAATTCAGCAATTTGCCAAAGATGAAGGAAAAACTTTGGAAGTATTAGTTTTCAATGGAAATCGAGAGTCTCAACGGTATGGAAAAGGGTATGGAGAAGGAAAAATAATTAAATATGCGATCGAGAAAAGCTATCATCTAAATGAGAAGCTTAACTTTTATAAAATTACAGGACGATTGTTTGTCCCGGATTTTTGTCAAATACAGCAGCAGTACGAGCAATTTTATAATGTATTCAAAATCCACCATAGTGCTGCTAAAAAAAAGGTATTTGAATCAAGGATAAGCCTTTATAAGGAAACTTTTAAAGCCTACTTATTTTCCCTGAAAACAAGAGGTTTTAAAGGGCCACATAACCCTAATGTTTATGTAAATGCAGCGTTTTTTAAGTCAAATGTGGCTTTTTTTAAAAAAAATATGATGAATTCGTACAAGCGAGTTAACGATCGATATGGTTATTATCTTGAACACGCATATTATGATGATTTAATTGGCAAAGAATTTGCTGTGATGAATAAAAAGTATGATATAATAGGCAGAAGTGGAAGTAGGGGGCATGTATTGGCGGGGGATTATTCAGATGAAATTAAAAAGTTAGCGAAAACATTTATAATTGATTAAGGTTTTCCAGAAAACCAGAAACAAGATTAGTGAAAACAGGGGGCAATAATGGATAAAGATTTACCAAAAATTTCAGTAGTAACTCCTTCTTTTAACCAAGCTAATTTTATTGAGGCAACCATCAAGAGCGTATTGTCACAGGAATATCCTAACCTTGAATATATAATTATTGATGGGGGTTCTACAGACGAAAGTTTGGAAATTATTAAAAAATACGACAAGTATCTGCATTACTGGTGCAGCGAACCAGACCAGGGTCAATATGATGCAATTAATAAAGGATTTGCTCGTGCTACTGGCGAAATCCTTGCTTGGATAAACAGCGATGACATGTACTATCCTTGGGCTTTTAAAACTGTATCCAGCATTATGTCGGCATTTCCTCAAATTGAATGGTTAACAACCCTCTATCCAGGTTCTTTGGATTATCATGGCTTTTTTAAGGGACTGCGGTCAATTCCTGGATACTCACAAGAGGCATTTCTGGATGGTTGTTACTTACCTTCGGGTCGGAAAGCATTCGGTTGGATACAGCAGGAGTCTACCTTCTGGAAGCGGAGTTTGTGGGAAAAAGTAGGGGGCCACATTCGCACCGAATATTCACTCGCGGGCGATTTTGACCTCTGGGCGCGCTTTTTTTTGCACGCAGATTTATATGGAACAAAGTCACCAATCAGTGGATTTCGTCGTCAATTTAACTCAAGAAATAGTCAAAACTATAAGAAGTACGTGACAGAATCTGAAAAGTCACTAGCTGCGATGCGAGAAAAACTAAATTGGTCACCCAGCTTGACTAGAAAGATCGCGTTAAAATTGCAAATCAATAAAATTCCCAAGCTGAGGAAAATCAGCGAATCAATCTACACATATAAGGGGAAGAGAGTAGTACGCAAAAATTTGGAATTGCCAGAAGGATTTTGGGAAATAGAAGAGTATAATTTTTTTTGAGTTAAAATAAAAGGGTTAAAAATGAAAGAAGCAAAAGGATTTATCACAATTTTGACAGGTCTTTACTCGTTCCAAGACTGCGTGCATTTTTTAGCGGCAATCAGGAAGTTCCATACTGAACCGATTGTCATTTTAATCGACCGGGTTCCTGTTTATCTCCAAACTTTGCTCAAAGCTTTTCCCAATGTCATCCTTAAACCAGCACCAGCTAATGAAAATCCGGTTTTAGCTTCTCGACTGGCAAAGGTTGCCTTGTATGAAGCATCCCCTTTTGAAAAAACAATATTCCTCGATTGCGATATTTGCTTGTTAGATAAAATTGAGGAACTTTTTGCAGCATTAGATGAAGTAGATTTTTTAGTTACAGAAGATGTTCAGCGTGACATCACAAAAGCTTCTAATTTGCTGAGAGGCAAAGAAGAAATACTGCCAACGCTGCAAAAAGTTGGATTGCCGGTAACAGAAAAAACTATTCAATACAATACGGGGGTTTTGGGGTATAGAAAAAGTGCGAAAAATGAAGAATTGTTTGCCAAGTGGAGGAGTTATTTTGAGTCAGTGATACTAAAAAATCAAGATGTGCTGCTGCTGAAAGACCAAGGCGCATTTGCGGCGGCGATGGAAACGGTTAAACCGAGTTTGAAAGTTTTGCCACCAACCTATAATTTTCTCGATAAATGGAAGGGAAGTTACAACGTCAACGAACCAATCAAAGTGCTGCACTGTACCTATCCCTATCGACCCCAATATGCTAAAAATATTACGCGATCGCTGTACACGAGAATTTTCGATCGCTTGGCTAAATGGTTTCTACCCAATCAAGTTGAAAATCCTTGGCGGCGACGCTAAAGAAGGAACTATAACATGAAAAAAAAAGTATCTTTGGTTGTTAGCGATATATCAAAAAGCGGTGCTGGCAGGTGGGAAGGCGGCGGCGTTCGTTCGTTTTTGCTGGCGCAAGCACTGCGAAAAATAGACTGCGATGTGGAAATCGTGGGATTTGTTTTCGATAAAGACCAAGAAGCCAAATTTAATACCGAAATACCCATAACTTGCATTCCAGCTCAAGGATATCCCAAGTTTTTGAGTGCGGCTAAGCAACTTTTAGATAAACTCGATGGAGATATTATTTATGCGATGAGACCGAAACCGACAAGCTTCGGTCTACCTTTGATTAAAAAGTTAAATCGCAGTCGTCCGGTAATATTAGATATCGACGACTGGGAAGTAGGCTGGTTCGGAGGCGACCAATTGCAGTATCGCCCCTCGTTTAAACAACTGGCGAGGGATATTTTAAAGCAAAATGGATCCCTGAGATTTCCCGATCATCCTCTTTATTTAAAATGGATGGAAGGTTGGGTAAAAAGTGCCGATGCCATTACCGTTCATACCCAGTTTCTGCAAAAGCGGTTTGGCGGCGTTTGCATCCCCAACGGCAAAGATACTTCCCTGTTCGATCCGACGCGGTACGATCCAGAAAAAAGTCGAGATCGTTACGGCCTTTCTGGTTATCGCATACTAATGTTTCCAGGCGCGCCGCGTCCCTACAAGGGCATCGAAGATGTTTTAATCGCTTTAGATCTGCTAAACGAACCGGATTTACGACTCGTTATTGTCGGTGGCAGTCCCTACGATGACTATGACGAGCAACTGATTCAACAATGGGGACGTTGGATAGTCAAACTGCCAAAGCTTCCCGTTACTACCATGCCCGAAGTCGTCGCGGCTGCCCATATTGTAGTCGTTCCCCAGCGCGATATCCCCGCAGCCGTAGCTCAGTTTCCCCTCAAACTAACCGACGGGATGGCAATGGCGAAGCCAATTTTGGCTACAAGAGTCGGCGATATCCCAGAAATTTTAGGCGGTACTGGTTATTTAGTCGATCCCAGTAGTCCAGAGCAAATTGCCCCGCAAATTCAATGGATTTTCCAGAATTTTGAGTCAGCCTTGCAGCAAGGCAAACAAGCCAGGGACAGATGCGTAGCGTATTATAGTATAGATGCGATGTCACGGATATTATCAGAGGTGATTTCGAGTCTCTAAGAAAAAATGTTAAAATTTTGACTGACTTCTGCAAAGAAGTTTGGTTAAAATGACTGATTTAGCCGTCTTTGATTGAAGGGCGATCGCATCAACTAAAATCCAAGTACTTTAAGCCGGAAGTCCTGCATGTCTTACAGTAAGCTGCTGTTTCAAGCTTTTATTCGCAAATATCCAGTTTGGATTGTAGTAACGATTATTTTGGGCTTTTCGGGAAGCTTGTTTAACGGCGTCAGTACAGCCCTAATGGTCCCGATTATTTTAAATTTTTTGGGTCAAAACGTCACGTTAAAAGATGGCCCGCAGATTCTCAAAAGTATTATGACGCCCTTTGATAGCGTTCCGGCAGAGTCGCGTCTGCTGGTGATGGCAGGGTCGATCGTAACGATTATTATTTTGAAGAACCTGACCGGATATATCGCAGGTTTAGTAGCGAGTTCCCTGACGCGGAGGTTGACAACCGATCTGCGAGACGCCGGACTGCGGTTGCTGCTAGAAGTGGACTTGGGCTTTTATTCCCAAACAAAAGTGGGAGACGTGATCAACCGCTTGGGTGGAGAATTAGGTCGGACAGCGACGGCAATGGGGACGGTGCTGCGGCTAATTATTATCGGCATAACTGTTTTGGTGTTTGTCGGTTTGCTGCTGGCAATTTCCTGGCAATTAACAGTAGCTTCAACGGTTTTATTGGGTTTAGTCGCGCTAATCAATCAATACTGGGTAGTCCGATCCAAGGATTTTGGCAAACAACTTTCAGACTTGTCTAAAGCTTATTCGATTGGGGTATTGGAAGCCCTCAGCGGCATTCGACTGGTAAAGGCAACGGGAAACGAAGGGAGAGAATATCACCGCCTGCAAAAATTGATCCGAGATCGGGAAAAAGCCGATTTTCAGTCCCAGGCAAATGCAGGGGCGATCGGACCTGTGAGCGAGGTAACTGGCATTATTGGTTTAATGGGGATTGTCTTTCTCGGTCGCACGTTTTTTGGCAACGAGTTAGAGGCACTCTCGACGGTACTGCTGACTTACTTATTATTGCTGTTCCGCTTACTGCCATTTGTTTACCAGTTAAACAGTGCCAGAAGCACTTTAGCCAATACCGATGCCAGTTTAGAAATCTTATACGACTTCTTGCGTCGGGATAACAAACCCTTCATGAGTAGGGGGAGATTACCTTATCAACAATTGTGCGAAGGGATTCATTTTAATAACATCAGCTTCGCCTATCCCAATCGTCAAGAATTAGTTTTAAAGGACATTAGTTTGTACCTACCGCGCGGCACAACGTTGGCGTTGGTGGGAGGTTCGGGTGCGGGTAAATCTACCTTGGCAGATTTGTTACCCCGATTTTACGACCCCAAGAGCGGCAGCATTACCCTAGACGGAATCGATCTGCGTCAATTCGATTTCACAACCCTGCGGAAGTCAATGGGAATAGTCAGCCAAGATACGTTTTTGTTCAATAATACGGTTCGCAATAATATTTCCTATGGGCGTCCGGAAGCGACAGAAGAAGAAATTATCGACGCGGCGAAGCGAGCCAATGCTTATGAGTTTATTATGCGACTGCCGAAGGGGTTTGATACCTTGATTGGCGATCGCGGCGTATTATTATCCGGGGGACAGAGACAGCGGCTAGCGATCGCGCGCGCCCTGGTACAAGATCCGGATATCTTAATTCTGGATGAAGCTACCAGTGCCTTAGATACGGTTTCCGAACGTCTGGTACAACAAGCGATCGAAGAACTGAGTCGCGATCGCACTACTCTAGTAATTGCTCACCGCCTCTCCACAGTACAAAAAGCCCATCAAATTGCCGTACTCGATCAAGGCAGAGTCGTAGAAGTGGGAACCCACTCAGAATTGTTACGCAAAGGCGGCTACTATGCTCGGCTTTACTCGATGCAATTTAGCGACCATCAGCAGAATGCCAAGAGCAACGGCACGTTGAAAACTCGTTTTTCCTACGAATTTCGCAGCCGTTTAAACACTATGATCGGTTCGTTGCGCTTACTCGCTGACGATATGATAGACACCCCCGAAGAGCAAAGCGAATTGCTGGAACTATCCTACAGTTCGGCGATCGGCTTGCTCAATACCCTGGAATTGTTTGAAGATACGCACAAAGCTGAGGAAAAGGCCAAGGTTGAAAGTAACTAAAATCCCATCCTATGACCAAGCACTATATTTTTTTTACCCGCAATGTTTTACCCCAAGCCCAAGCGCACCTCGTTCAAGTCGCCCATACGGCTAACGCGGCCGCGAACCTGGGTTACCCAGCGGTTTTAGTTTACCTGCAAAAGGGATTAAAAGCTTTAAATCCCATCGATTTAATCTTCCCGTTTCGCCCTCGCAAGCCAGATGAAGAACTGGCAAAATTTTACAATATTCAGGATAAATTAAAAGTAGCGCCCCTGCCCATGCCTTGGCCTATAGACTTTGTGAATAGTAAGCTGGCAAATTCTAGCACCCTCGCCACAAAATACTATTTTCCCCTGCATATCCTTCCCAAAACTAAAATTGTCCATACACGGGACTGGAACTTTGTTAAGGCAGCGATCGCTCAAGGCATTCCCGCAATTTACGAACACCACCACCACGAAGAAAAAAAATTTGAACCCGAAATCGTTAAAAGCCCGTTATTTCAAATTTCCGTAACCGTCGCCGATACAATTCGATCAACGATGATCCAAAACGGGATGCCGCCAGAAAAAGTTATTAAACTGCATAACGGCTTTAACCATTTATTTTTAGAACGGCAACCAGAAAAAGCCGCAGAATGGCGGCAAAAACTGTTGGGGAATAAACGAGAACATTTGGTAGTCTATTCGGGAGCTTTGCACGAATTTAAAGGCGTAAACTTACTGATTGATGTGGCAAAAGAATTACCGGAGATTCAATTTGCCCTCGCAGGCGGTAACGAAGACCAAGTAAAAAAATACCAAAAATTAGCACAGGAAAAACAAGTAGAAAACATCGCCTTTTTAGGTCATTTAACCCAAGATAAACTAGCCAGCTTGTTGCAAGCAGCCGATATTTTAGCCCATCCCCATCTTTCAGGAGAAGCGGCAACGTTTACCTCGCCTTTAAAACTGTTTGATTATATGGCTTCCGGAACGCCAATTGTATCTTCAAAAATACCCCCGTTGAAAGAATTTGAATCGACCAAAGCGGTAGCGGGTTGGTGCGAACCCGACGATCCACATCAATTTGCTCAATGCTTGCAACAAGTTTTACAAACCCATCCCAGAAAACCCGAAGGATATGCAGATAGTATGGAATTTGTCAATCAATTTTCCTGCGAAAATAGACTGGCGAAAATCCTCAGTTATGTAGAAGATTCGATGCGTCCAACCTTAGTTTAATCATTATCATGGGCAGAAAAATTGTCGGAATGGTTAGCAGTTATGTGGGGTTAAATCCCGGTCCAGTTGATTGGTTGTGGCAACAAACCCCCAATTTCTTTGGAGTATGGGGAAATATCGAAATGCATGCGACAGCAAATCAGCCAGATTTCTTGCTGCTGTATCAGTTCGATTTTGTGCCAAAACCTGCCGCAGGAAAGCGTTGGGAAAAAATGCTGAAAAAGTTTCAACCCCCCCAAGAGCAAGATTTTAGAACGCAATTTCGCGGCGTGAGTCAAGAACGGATTATTTATTTAATGCGAGAACCGCCTTTGGAGGAAATTATTCATATAAATAAAGCGGTTTACGAAAAAGCTCAACAATATTGCGGCTATATTTCCGGACCAGATGACTTCGCACCTACCCCAGATTATATGCCAGCAATTTGGTATCACAACAACTCGTTTAACGATTTAAATGAACTGCCATCCCCTCCCAAGGAAAAAACTTGCAGTTGGATTACTTCTGGAATTAGCAGGACTGCGAATCACCGCCAGCGGTTAGAATTTGTCAGGTTGTTGCAAAATAATGAAGTGAAGTTTGATTTATACGGTCGCGGTTTACCAAGTTGGGCGAAAACCAATGGGCAAATGTTCAACAAATGGTACGCGATGGCGCCGTACTATTACAATCTATCGATTGAGAATTACGCCGAAAACAACTGGTACGTCAGCGAGAAATTATGGGATGCCTTACTAGCTTGGTGCTTGCCAATTTACTACGGCGGCCCTGCGGCTGACAAGCTGCTTCCTCCCGGTAGCTTTCTCAGACTACCGAGTTTGGATGAAAAAGGATTAGCCTATATTCAAGAAGTGACGGCTACACCGGATGCTTGGTATGCCGCGAAGGATGCGATCGCAGAAGCTCGTCAAATTATCCTACACAAACTAAATTTACTCAACTGGCTGTCTGAATTCGTGGAAAAATTTTGATAAACATGGATGGAATTTGTACCCTCGCTAACGATTACGTCTACGACCAACTCATTGCTTTACTCAACAGCATTGAGGCTATTTTAGGGCCAGACATGCCCGTTTGCATTTATCCCTACGACGATAGAACCGAAAAAATTGCCGCCGCAATTGCCAAGCGTCCCAACGTCCAACTATACCAGGATCAAGAGTCGATTCAGCGATGGGATGAATTCGTCCGCAACGTTTGGGATACCCACCCCACCGCACTCCAGCGATGGAGTAAAGTAACTAACGAACCCTACCACCGCGTTGGCACTCATCGCCGCTATGGTGCGTTTGATGGCCCGTTTGACCGCTTTATTTATATGGATGCGGATACACTATTAATCGGGCCAGTTTCACCGATTTTTGAGCGATTAAATCACAATGATTGGGTGGTTTACGATTTTCAGTATACCGATCCAAGCCACGTTTATGAATTATCTTCGCCCAAACTAACGGAATTATTCCCTCCAGAACGCATTGAATCGGAAATATTTTGTTCCGGATTTTACGGATCTAAAAAAGGGATATTCGATCGAGATAGACGAGATTGGCTTTTAGCCAAACTCCGCGAGGGAGAAGCGGAAGTACTATACTCAATGGCACCCGATCAAACAATCCTCAATTACATGGTCATGCGATTGGGAATTTCCAATTATAATTTGGCATTACATTTGCCCCCAAATCAAAAAACAGGGTGCTGCGTCACTTCTCCCCATTTTGAGGAAAGAGAATACATTCTTTACGATAAAGGGAACCGATTAACTTATATTCACTACATCGGTCTAAGTTCTAAATTATTTGCCCAAGTTTGCGCCGGGGAAAATATAGACTTTCCCTACCGAGATTTGTTCTTGCACTATCGCTATTTACACGAACCAGAAAACAGACCTAAATTTACCACCAAACCCCGCCCCTATAACCCCCCCGTGAGTTTGGCGACCAAAGTATTGCGAAAATTAGGAATAAATCCTTGAGGATTATAGCATGAAGCGCGGCATTTATATTACAGCAAATGATAAAGTTACAGAACAAGCGATCGCTCTACTAAATAGCATTCGCGCCTACGATACCGAAACCCCCATCGTCATGATTCCCTATGACGATAATTACCAACAAATCGCCAGTTTGTTAAACGAAAAATACGGCGTTCAAGTTTACGAAGATTTAGAATTTATCGACCGTCTCTCAAAGAAACTACAGCAAACATTTGGCGAACAATTCTTCGCCAGACCGAATCAATTTCGCAAGCAAGCTTGTTGGTTTGGCCCCTTTGATGAGTTTTTGTACATCGACACCGATATCGTCGTCTTTGAAAAAATCGTTGACAACCTCAATTATTTTTCAGATTACGACTTCCTTTGCTGCGACTATCAACATGCTGGTGGCATTAAAAATGTCTTCAGCCCTAAAGTATTAGAAGAAAACGTGTTTACAGAAACCGAATTAAAAGATATGTTTAACGGCGGTTTCTGGGCTTCTAAAAAGAACTTTTTATCAGAAAACGACCTCTACGAAACCTTTACCGAATGTGCCGCCCATCCCGAATATTTTGATTTTTCGCAAAAAACTTCAGATCAACCGATTATTAACTACATGATCTTGAAGCGAATCAAGCGCCGATTTAACATCGTCCGCCGACCCGGTAAAGGACCTGGAAGTTGGGCGGGAAGCAAGCATTTCAAATACGATGGCTACCGACTGATTGACCCCAAAGTCAACCAACCATTACAATACTTGCACTGGGCAGGAATTCGCATCGAACCCGGTTGTCCTTACTGGGATATTTGGGAACATTACCGCTATCTCAACTCCGAAAAACCGCCCCAAGCACCTCAAACTAAAACTCGTAAAAGCATTTGGCAACGAATTATTGATAAAGTCAATGGCTAATAGCCATTGTAACCGGGGCGGGTTTAACGACATATTTCGCGATTCCACTAAATAGTTAGTAAAACCCGCCCCTACAACACAAATTACCAATCTCTTCTCTTCTTCCCTCTTTCCTCCGCGTTCTCTGCGTCCTCTGCGGTTCAATAGCTATTCTTCGGTTTGCTAGAGAGGACTTCAGCCCTCTCTAACAAATATTAACCGAATGAATCCAAATCTAATGCTTTAGAACCGCCGCGTTCCAGTTGCATCAACAGATTACCAAGTTGCGACCAAACTAACCAACCAATAAATACCGTAAGCGGCACAGAAATTAGATAGGAAAGCGCAGCAGGAAAACCAAAAATTTCCAGACCAGAACCTAGAAAAACACAAATGCCGACACAAATACCACAGAAAGGTAGCTGTAAAGGCATTCCTTGTAAATAAGCGATCGCGCGCGTAGATCGAGTTTTAGACCATTCCCGGACAAGTTGTTTGAGAGTCGCCTCGAAGGCGGCACCAGATGTCGCCCCTATCAGTAACCCAGCTAATAGCCAAAAATAGGGCGGGTTGGAATAGAAATACACAAAAACTCCTTAGGATTGACAGCCTGATGTTCAATATTACCAGGATGGGGTAATTGCTAATTGCTAATTGCTAATTGCTAATTATTATTTATAGCCCCTCTCTGCTAGGACTTTGTTTGTGTAGCCCCACCCTTAAGGGTGGGGGGTGATATGATGTCCGCCTAATTACCCTTAATCAAAATCTCGACCCGTCACCGTTTCACCGTGTCACCGGGTGAGGGAGGAGGCCAAAATATAGGTGAAGAACCGGACATGATATGAGGGGGTGATGGCAGCGGATTTGGTATGATTGGTAAAATCCGCTCCCACAGCGATCGCTTACCCGCTTGATTCAGGGTTTGAAACGCTGCTGCGAATGCGGCTAAAAAAGTGCTGCCCTTTCGTCTAGGATGTTACCTGCTACGACGCTTAAAGCAACGTTAAACAGTTGTGCTGGTTTGAGGTCATCTTTCACTAAATCCCAAAGACGGCGAACTTCTGCGGTGTGGAGTCGGTCATCTTCTGTTAACGCTAACAGCAACTGGCGTCGCAGAAAACTACCTTCTTCAGACAAAAGATACTGCAATCCGAGTTGGGCGGTGGGTAGGAGGTCGAAGTTGTTGTCGGTACGCGCGATCGCAATCATATTTTCCAATCGCTGCCACTTGAATTTACCATCTTTAAACAGCACTTCGATCAACCGTCGCCGCAATTGAGGCGTTTCCCCAGTTAACAAGCGTTTCGCGACGTAAGGATAGGCGACTTCGACTATCTTAAACTGAGGATTGAGCGACAGCGCCAACCCTTCCTGGGTCACGAGGGAACGTATAATTAAGGCAAACTTGGCGGGGACGCGGAACGGATAGTCGTACATCAGTTCCGAAAACTTATCGGTTATCGTCTTAAAGTTAAAGTCCCCGACGTTTTGACCGATCGCGTCTCCCAAAACGGCTTCTAAGGCGGGTACAATCGGTTTGATATCGGTTTCCGGCGTCAGAAAGCCTAAATTGACAAAATCTGCGGCGAGGTCGTCGTAGTCTTTATTAATTAAATGGACAACCGCATCGACTAGGGTTTCTTTGGTACTTTGTTCCAGCTGATCCATCATACCGAAGTCGATGTATGCCATCCGACCATCGGGCATGGCGAATAAATTCCCCGGATGCGGATCGGCGTGGAAAAAGCCGTATTCTAATAATTGTTGCAGTCCCGATGTCACGCCAATTTCGATTAGGGTGTCGGTGTCGAGTCCTGCCGCTTTAACTGCTGGTGTATCGGTGAGTTTGAAGCCGTTAATCCATTCTAGGGTGAGGACGCGGCTGGAACAATAGCGCCAATATATCGCCGGAACTTTGACGCGGGGGTCGTTTTGGAAGTTGCTGGCGAATTTTTCGGCGTTTCGTCCTTCGTTGAGGTAATCTATTTCTTCAAATAACTTTGTCCCGAATTCATCTACAATCAGGGTCAGGTCGTGACCCAGATTCAGGGGCAGCCACGGCGCTAACCAACTCGCTGCCCACCGCATCAGGTAAAGGTCTAAGGTAATAATGGGGCGTAAGTTGGGTCTTTGGACTTTGACGGCTACTTCTTCGCCGGTTTTCAACCGCGCCCGATATACTTGTCCCAAACTGGCGGCGGCGACGGGATTTGGGGAAATTTCGCCGTACATTTGCCCGATGGGACGACCCAATTCTTGCTCTATTCTGGCAAAAGCGATCGCATTATCAAACGGCGGTAGTTGGTCTTGTAGCTTCACCAACTCTTCCAGAAAGTCTTTCCGCACCAAGTCCGGGCGCGTCGATAGCGCTTGTCCTACTTTAATAAATGTTGGCCCCAGGTGGGTGAGCATTTCCCGCAACTGGGCGGCGCGTTTTAACTTATTTTCTTCCTCTCGCTGACGCCAATAGTCCCACTTGAGTCCAATTACAAACCAGGCAAATAACCATACTATCGTTATTGCCCGCCAGATGGCTCGCCAGGGACGGTATTTGTAGTACTGCGCGATCTCTATCGGATCGTAACGCAAAGACTGTGCAATAGGTTGCTGACTCACGCCTCGTATCTGCCTCTCTATCTATGTAATTGTCTACAGCGACTTTTTATCTCGTTTCAGCAAAATAATTGTTGCTGATTCTTTACAAAAAATGCCCATGTTAACCCTTAGCAGCTATCCGAGCGTGGATTTTAACCGCTTGGAGCATTTATTTCTTATCTTTTTCTTAATTATAGTATATATAACTACAAACAAATATTAAAATTTTAATAAAACTCAGTTAAAAAAATTTATCAGAGGCGCGTCGAGATTGCGATCGCGTTTGGTTATACTGATTATTTTATCGGTTAAATTGCCAGGGAGTACAATCGGGAAAACCTGGGTTGTAGCGGGACAGTTAAGCGATCGCTAAGGCTAGAAGTAGCGAGTACAGGTTTGCCCGATTGGTGTTATTGTTTCGACTTAGCTTCTAGATTTTCCAGGCGACTCTTCAACTCCTGATTTTCCTTTTTCAGTTGGTCGAATTCTTCTCGCAGCTGCTTGACAGCTTGATCTGAACCGGAATTTTGCTGTACCTTGGGAATTGCTTCCTCAGCGATGCGGCGGACTCTACCATCCTTTGTTTGATCGGCTAAGGAACGTAAAATGGGAATCGCTTTCGGTGTCTCCATTTGTCCCAAAGCTACAACGACGGCGACTTGAGTTAAGAAGAAACTTTCCTTAGATAAATCTTGCAATTGTTGCAAAATTAACTCGACATTGTTGGGTGTTTGACCAGTAGAAATTGTGCCTAAAGCGCGAATAGCAGCTAAGCGCAAAGCTTGCGGGATACCTGGGGAGGTAGTTTGCACAACTAAGTTGAGCGCTACGGGTGATGTTTTTATCTGACTTAGACCAGCGATGGCGCCAATTCGCACCACCTCATTCCATCCCGCCCTTTGTTTAAGCACATCGGTCAGCAGATCGATAACGTCTTCTTCCCTAGTTTTAAGCGTCGCCGATGTCACCAGTCCGCCCAAGGAACGGACACCCGCCGCCTCGACGTAGTAACTGGGGTCGCCTTTTTCCACTAACTGTTTCAGCGCATCGTAGCTTTCGGGGGTTTTGATATCGCCCAATGCTTCGGCGACGGCGCGGCGGACATAAGCACTTTCATCGTTTAACCCTACTAGCAAAGCGCTGCCTGCAAAGTCGAGTTTAACTTCAGCAAGTTGTTTCGCCACTTCTACCCTTACTCCCCAGAAGGGTTCGTTTTGTAAGGCATCGGCAAGCGCCTTGACTGCAATGATTCCCCCTTTCTTCGCTAACGCCTCCGCCGCGTAAATGCGCGACAGGGGGTCGGGGTCGAATTGCAGTTGCGCTTTGAGTTCCGGTAGCGGGTATTCCAAAGTTACGGTCTTGAGGTAATGATTCCCCACATCAAAACTGACAAACTGGGGTTTTTCGGACAACGGGAAGTAAAAGCTTTGTTCCCGTTCGTGTACTCTGACAGTAAAAGTCTTCAAAGTGGGAGGTAGTTGATCTAAACTCGCCTCTGCTCCTGACTTTTGGGTATAACCGAAAGCGATGGGGAGTTTCAGGTCGAATAAATCTTCTTCTTGAGATTGGGTGACTGTAACCTTCGCCAGCTTGCTATCGGCGTCCCAGGAATAGGCAACCTTGTACTCCGGATGACCGCCGCGATAAACGTACTGGTCAAACAAGAATAAAAGATTGCGCCCCGTGGCTTTTTCTATTGCCCGCAGCAGGTCAACAGTTTCAACAGTTTTGTGGGCATTATCTTGGACAAAGGTATGAATTGCCCGCCAAAATAATTCCTCGCCCAACTCGGCGCGCATCATGTGATAGACGCAAGCACCTTTTTCATAAAGGTGTCGGTCGTATAATTCGATCGGTTCCCGATAGATGTGGGTGACGAGGGGACGGCGGTAGCGGGAGGAGTCTTCGCTAAAGTAACTTCTAGCTTCCAGCAATCGGTAATAGGCGGCGTCATCTGCACCATATTCTTGTTCTGTCCACATGACTTCCGAGTAGGAAGCCATACCTTCTTTAATCCAGGCATGGGACCAGTGTTTAATTACAACTAAATCGCCAAACCATTGGTGGGCGAGTTCGTGAGCAACCAAGTTTTCCGTAATCCGATTATCCAACGCCGCCCGCTGATCGAGTAGACATCGGTCGGTCAGCAGCGTCGTGGAGGTGTTCTCCATTCCGCCAAAAATAAAATCATCGACGCAAACTTGGGCGTATTTGGGGAAGGGATAAGGAAAGCAGTATTTTTGGCTGAAAAACTCGATCATGCGGGGCGTCTTGCCCATGCTTCGTCGCGCGTCTTCTTCTCTGCCTTTTTCGACATAGTAGGTGACAGGCACTATTCTTCTGGGTTGGGCATCTTGCCCGACATCCTGCCAAGTATCTTGAATTTCGGCAAAGTCGCCCACTGCGAGGGTCATTAAATAGGTGGGATGGACTTGCTGTTGCTTCCAGTGGTAGATGGTATCGTCGCCCGCATCTTTGGCGTAAAGTAATTCGCCGTTGGAGATAGCGACAAACGGTTTGGCAACTTGGACGCGAATTTCACTTGTTGCTAGTTGTCCTGGATAGTCAAAGCAGGGGAACCAATAGCGAGAATCTTCATCTTCGCCCTGAGTCCAGACTTGGATGGGTTTGTTGGGGTAGTGGGTTTCGGGACTAATAAAATAGATGCCGCGTTGGGGGTTTTGGTTGGAGTAGGCGATCGCTATCTCAATTTTTTTCCCAACCTCTGTAGATTTCTGCAACTGAATCTGCACCTGTTCCCCATCGTAGTCAAACCCAACGGATGTCCCATCCACCTGTACCGATTGGATATCCAGGCTAACTGCATCCAGCGTCAGATTCGAGATGCCGCTACGCACCGGCACTAATCGAATCGTGCAAGTGCCGTGATAGGTTTTTTTAGGGATATCCAGCACTAAATCCAGGAAGATATGCTCTACCTGCCCCGGACGATCCGGACTGTAGTGGGGGCGAGAACCTGGTAACGGAAACGCTCTGTGTTTGTTGTTACCACCATCAAACTCAGACTGTAACATTGGCTGATAATCCTAAGTAATTTTGCGGATAAAAGCAGATGGTAAAATCTTATTTTTACAAATTTTCTGCGTTCCCTTGTGCAATCTAGGACATTTGCCAGATGTGATGCCGATCACATCAGCCTCGAAACCCGTGAAAATTCCTTAAATTACCGCTTGACTTTATCGCCATTGAGTGAATTAATCTATGACGACTGTTGTAAACACAGAACCGGGATTTGTTTCCCGTTTAATCAACGGCATCCTAGCTATCAAACCATTAGCCGACTTTGCCAAGCAAAAAGCGCGCAACATGATGATTCAGCGGGCAGAAAAAATTGGCGTGCCTTGGCGTCAGACGGTGCAGGAGTTGCGATCGCGCGACTGGGAACCAGATTTGAAACGGGTAACAAATCCCCAGCTAACTTACCCAGATTATTACCTGCGGTCATTTCACGCCTACGATAATGGCAATCTCAGCTGGCAAGCGGCTTTTGAAGTCGAAGTTGCCGCTTACGCCGTCCACGCCGGAATTTGGCCTAACGCGGGTGCCCAAGGAGACACCAGACTCCGCCAAACTTACCGCGATATCCTGAAAGCGCAAATCGTAGAAGCACCTGAAGATATTGTAGATCTAGGTTGCAGCGTCGGGATGAGTACCTTTGCACTGCAAGATGCCTATCCCCAAGCGAGGATAACGGGAGTTGATTTGTCTCCGTATTTTCTCGCAGTTGCCGATTACAGTTCCCAGCAGCGTCAAGCATCGATCAACTGGGTTCATGCCGCCGCCGAAGCGACTGGATTGCCATCCGCTTCGTTTGACTTGGTTTCCATCTTTTTGGTCTGCCACGAACTACCCCAGTCAGCAACAGGGCAAATTTTTCGCGAGGCGAGGCGTCTGCTGCGTCCAAATGGCTATTTGGGAATTATGGATATGAATCCCAAGTCGCAAGCTTTTGCTACAATGCCACCTTACATCCTCACCTTGCTCAAAAGTACCGAGCCATATCTGGACGAATATTTCACATTAGATATCGAACAGGCAATAGTAGAAGCTGGTTTTAATCCGCCTACCATTACCCCCAACAGTCCTCGCCACCGCACGATAGTTGCTAGGGCAAACTAAACAAACTTTGGTGATTGGGAAACCCGGTTTCTTAGAGAAACCGGGTTTCTCTGAAGGTTTCTCTGAAAAATCGTCGATTGGGAAACCCGGTTTCTAAACAGAAACCGGGTTTCTCTGCAAAATCGTGCCAACAGAACTAGAGATCTGCCAAGCAACCCGGTTTCTAAACAGAAACCGGGTTGCTTTTGTTTCTTAACCATTTCTTGAGCCAATTATCCCTTATTATTAACTTTGATCCGGTAGACTCAAGCGTGCCGCTCTTGGGCTATGCCGCATTACCACTGACCCAAATTAGCCTATGACCTTCAACCTAGCAGACTTCTTTGACAGCAGTTTTTACCTACAGCGCAACAACGAGTTTGCCAATTTCACTAAAATCTTTAACCTTAACAATAGCAGTGCCTTTAAACACTTCCGCAACCAGGGGCAATTTGAAAACCGCGACCCCAGTGTCTTGTTTAATAGCGAGTTTTACTTGCAGCAATATGCTGATGTCCGTCAAGCGGTAAACGATGGCAAAATTAGCAGCGCTTTTCAACACTTCCGGCAATTCGGGCAATTTGAAAACCGCGAACCCAGTCGTTTATTTAACGCTAACTTTTATCTCCAGCGCTATCCAGATGTCCGGCAAGCGATCGCCGAGGGCAAATTTAGAAGCGCGTTTCAACATTTCATTGAAATAGGACAATTCCAAAACCGTCAACCCAGTACCCTATTCAATCCCAACTATTATTTAGATCTATACCCGGATGTCAGACAAGAAATAACACAAGGAAGAAGCAAGAGTGCATTTCAACACTACGTACAAGTGGGAGCAACCCAAGGTCGTATCGCCGCACCGGGAACAAGACCGGGCAGTTTTGTCCTGCAACTTTTACACGCTTCGGACTTTGAAGCAGGGGTTGCCGCGTTAGACGACGCGCCGCGTTTTTCCTCAGTTTTAAACGCACTCCGCGCCCAATATCCCAACCAAACTTTAACGCTTTCTAGCGGCGATAATTATATTCCCAGTCCCTTTTTTGCCGCGAGTAGCGACCCCAGTTTAAGACCTGTTTTGGGCAGGGAAAATATCGGACGCGGCGATATTGCCATTCTCAATGCATTGGGAATTCAAGCGAGTGCATTTGGCAACCATGAATTTGACCAAGGAACAAACCAAGTTAGGGTTTTAATTGCCCGCGATCGCGAATACACAGGTACAGCTTTCCCCTTTCTGGGCGCGAATCTGGATTTCAGTCCCGATGCCAACTTGCGCGATTTAGTCGTAGCTGATGGCAGAGAAGCAAATACTATTCCTAATAGCATCGCCAAAAGTACTGTAGTTGACCTTGGGGGTGAAAGATTCGGTATTGTCGGCGCAACAACGCCAACGTTACGCAGCATTTCCTCTCCTGGCGATGTGAGAGTTTCACCCTCTAACCCGCAAGATTTAGATGCTTTGGCAGCTAGCATCCAACCTTCAGTCGATGCTTTAACTGGTCAAGGTATTAATAAAGTTATCCTGCTGGCGCACATGCAGCAATTGGATATTGAAGTCAACCTCGCCAGTCGTCTGCGAAATGTCGATATTATCGTCGCCGGAGGTTCCCACACGCTATTAGCAGATGAGAGCGATCGCTTGCGAGTTGGAGACACTGCCGCAGGGGTTTATCCCATTATCAGAACATCGGCAAGTGGCGAACCAATCGCAGTAGTAAATACTGCCGCAAACTACCGCTATGTCGGACGTTTAGTTGCCGAATTTGACCCCCAAGGCAGAATTGTTCCCGCCAGTTTCGATCCATTAATTAACGGTGCTTACGCCACCGACGATCGCGGCGTCGCTGACACCGGCAACTTTGCCCCAGATCCAAAAATTGTCCAAGTTACCCAAGCATTGCGAAACGTAATCGTCACCAAAGATAGTCAGCTTTTTGGGCGAACAAATGTCTATCTCAACGGCGACAGAAACTCTGTCCGCACTGAAGAAACAAACTTAGGCAACTTGACAGCAGATGCTAGCTTAGCTGCGGTTAGAAGAAATGACCCTGGTGTCGTTATTTCGATCAAAAATGGCGGCGGTATTCGCGAGTCTATCGGTGCTGTTGTTGGTGGTGGCGGTAACGACCCAAATGCAGGACAAAGAATTCCTCCCGTTGCTAACCCCATCGCCGGAAAAGAAGCGGGTCAAATTTCCCAATTAGATATCGAAAATAGTCTCAGATTTAATAACCAGCTAACCCTACTAACTTTAACCGCCCAGCAGTTAAAGCAAGTCCTCGAACATGGAGTCTCAGATACCGCACCTGGACGGACGCCGGGAAGGTTCCCCCAAGTGGGAGGATTGGCGTTTAGCTTCGATCCAAATAGACCTGCAAACAGTCGCGTTGTTTCGATTGCGCTTAAAGATAGCAATGGCAGAACAACCGATACTATCGTTCAAAACGGTCAAGTCGTTGGCGACCCCAACCGCACTTTCCGCATCGTCACGTTAAACTTTTTGGCAGGTGGTGGCGATGGATACCCATTCCCCAATTTCCCCGCAACCAACCGCATCGATACGGGACTTGGCGAACAGCAAGCTTTGCGAGACTTTTTGACTGCAAATTTTAACGCAACTCCCTTTAACATCCCCGATGTGGATGTAGCGCAAGATACCCGCATTCAAAACCTTGCCGCCCGCAACGATACTGTAATTGCCGGGATTAGTCGCACCGCCACGCGAGTCGCCGATGTTGGCGATATTCTGACTGGGGATATGGGAAACGCACCCCATCCTCTCGCTACCGATATCCTCCCGAAAACCTTTTTCCCTGCATCCTCGCCTCTTTCCTTCCTACCGATTTCCCATCCCGCCAGCATGTCAACCAGAGGCGCGTTCAATTTTGACCTCAATGAGATGGGTAATGGGGAAAGGGATGCGATCCCTTTTCTACCAGGCGTACCTACTTTGACAACAAATCAACCTGCCATTTTCTAGCAATTTAACCCTTGCCGATGGCAGATTTTCCATTTAATTCCTATCTGCCATCGGCAATTTCAGGTTCGTAGTAAGGACTTCAGTCCTTAACCAACAAGAGAATGAGGACTTTATTACTCACTACGAACGGTATTATCTACCAGATATTATATCACCTATAACTGCTCATTACTCATAGCATAAATTCAAAAACTTTTTTAAGTTATTTAGTTAATTTTTGTAAAAAAAGCTGATAAAAATTATATATATTCAACATATTTTAGTTAATTTCCTCATAGCATTTTCTTAATTTACCCATAGGGTTTTCCTATTCAAGCCTTAACTATGTGGCGAGATATTAATATTTGCACGTTTATTCAAAGTTACTAAACGACTTTGCCAAATCGAAATATTTGGAAGTGCAAAAAATTTTCATTAAAACAGAGGCATAGCCAATCAATGGTAAGCAACGCTAATCCCTACATCAGAAATGTTCCCGGCAATCCTGGCTTCAACTTTATCCCTCTACTGACCGTAGGCGATCAAGTTTCTTTAATTGAAGGAACGGTAGGAAACTTTAGAGTCGTAACGGGTAGAAATTTTGCCCTGACGGGGATTCCAGATGGTATGGGTTTATTTGAAACCAGAGACAACTATTATGTTTTCTTAAATCATGAAATTGCTGCGGTTAATACACAAGGCAATCCCATTACCTCGGATATTTCCCCCACCGTCCCTGGCAGAATCCAAGGAGCGAGAGTATCGTTATTTGTATTTGATAAAAACTGGAACCCTATCGGGGGTAAGAACTTAATCGAGAGGTTAGTAGATAATACTGGGGAGTATTTCTTAAACACCTCGAAGGGAACCTACGTAAACGCCGCCAATGGCAGAGAGTTTAGTTTGACTCGCTTGTGTTCTGCCTATTTAGCAGAAAGTGGCTTCGTTGATGCAAAAGGTCAGTCAATTCCCGTCTATTTCATACCTGAAGAAACCACAACCAATAGTGCCACGGGTGAGTCTCCCAGTCGTAGTTGGGCGGTATTGCCCGATGGCGTAGCCATAGGACTTGATGGATTTGGTCGCTTTGCGAGAGAAAATACCATTTCCGCTTCCCAGTATCGGGCAACAAATTCCGAAAGAACCGTATTGTTCAGCACAGAAGACTTCGGCAACGGCGAAGTTTATATGTTCGTGGGGCAGCAAACTGCCCAAGACCCTAACGGGTTTAAAGATGGTCAATTGTACGTGCTGAAAGTCGATGGATACGACAACGAAACTCTGCCAGAAGGGGTAAGAACCAAAGCCACTTGGACGCCCGTCCCCAAAGATATAGCCTTAGATACAACGGGCAAAGTTCTCAGCGACTGGGTGGATGCGTCCGGTCGTTCTACTAACTTCCGCCGCCCGGAAGATATTTCCGAAGACCCTAACAACCCCGGCACTTTCTACTTTGTGACAACGGGAACCAACGATAAAGCAGGCGGCGGCAAAGCCAGTACTCCAGCTGAAGCAGAAAACCCTTACGGTAGAATGTATCGCTTCACCCTCAATCCTACCGATCCAACTGCGCCAATATCTAACTTTGAAACAATCCTCATCGGCGGCATGGACACGGGTGTCAGTTATGACAACATTGTCGTTGATACCAAAGGTCAGATAATGATACAGGAAGACGAAACGGCCTTTGGCGGCGATGTGATGAGGGCCAGGGCGCGGGAAGCTGGCATGTGGCTATACGACATCGCCACCGACAAAGTTACCTTTGTTGCCGAAATTGACGAAAGCGCCGCTGGCGAAGAATTTGATAATACTAGCGAACCCGGTGAGTGGGAAACCTCCGGCATTGTGGAAGTTGGCAAGGGTCGAAACTTTTACCTGTTTGACGTACAGGCGCATACCATCAGAGACCGCGAGACGATGAAAGGCAACTACGTCGAGGGCGGTCAGCTAATTATGGCGATGTGGCAGGGACCCGATAAGCTAACTGCTAAAGGAAACGAATTGGTTTTCGGTTACGGGGGTAACGACTCGATCGATGCTTCGGGCGGGACGAATAATACGCTGTTTGGCGGGCAAGGAAACGATACCATTATCGGCGGCACAAAGGATTTGATATCCGGCGATAAGGGCAACGATCTGCTGTTAGCTGGCAAAGCTTGCACCCTCTATGGCGGACAGGGTAGCGATTATATCAATGCCTCTACGGGTGCGGGGGGCAACGTGCTGTACGGCGGTCAGGATAGCGACACCATGATTGGCGGGTCGGGCGATCGCCTGTTCGGCGACAAAGGCAACGATGTTCTCTACGCTGGTACTGGTTCTAACACCCTTACCGGCGGCGAGGGCAAGGATCAGTTTTGGATCGTCAATGCGGTACTTCCCACAGATGCTAGCACTATCACCGATTTTAAAGCCGGTACTGATGTTATTGGCATCAATGGTTTGGGAATCAACAATAGTAGCTCCCTCACGATCGCCCAAAAAGGTGGTGACGTTGTGATTAGTTACTTGAGCAAAGACTTAGCGATCGTCAATGGAGTTCAAGTCAGCGTTCTCAGTAACACCAGTTTTGTTTTTGGGTAATTGGGAATTACAGATAAGAGACTTGCAGATTGCAGATTTAATTTAATCTAAAATCTGCAAGTCTCTTATCTCAAATCTAAAATCACCAATTACAGGCGCAGTAAAATCGGTTCTATCTTGCGATGATCGATTGCACTTTCAGGCAAGTCAGATGCGTAAACTTCGCAGAAGTTATTCGGGCTTTCAATCAACTTAACCTTGTACAATTTAGCCCCTAATTCCCGAATTGGCTGATTCAGTAAGTTGCCAATATAGACAGCAATATTTTCAGCCGTAGGAACAACCTTGGCGAAGTAAGGGATATCTTTATTCAAGAAAGTGTGATCCAAAGGAGCGACTACAAGATCGTCGATCGCTTTCTGTAATGCGCCCAAATCGACGATCATGCCAGTGCGTTCGTTGATTTCGCCTTTGATGGTTACTTCTAAATGGTAATTGTGACCGTGACCGTTCGGACGAGCGCACTTGCCGTAAATTTCGCAGTTTTCCTCATAGCTGAGGTCCGGACGCGCCAGTCGGTGCGCCGCACTAAAGTGGGTGCTAAGTGTGAGGTAAGCTTCCATTCCATCTCCTAGATAATCTGCCCAAAGTTCAGGATGTTCAAACAGTTGAATTCGCACAATTGGCAAGTATGGTGCCAGTCGCTGCCAAATTATCCGCGCTATATTTTCGGTTGTTGGCAGCGTTTGTTGAAATTCCGACCAGATATCGTTGAGATAGGAAAAATCCAGTTGGCTAGTAACTTCCCGTTTGATTACATGCTTGACATCAGATAAGTTCAGCACCATACCGTACTCATCCAATTCACCAGCCATGTAGACAAATAGGACGTAGTTATGTCCGTGTCCTGGCGCACGAGAGCAGGCACCAAATTGCTGAATGTTTTCGACTTCACTCAGTTCTGGCAACCAGTATCTGTGACTTGCTGAAAACTGAGCCCGACGATTAATGATGCATTTCATAATCAAAATCGAGTTTTTTGTCCAAATTAGCTAACCAGTTTCGACAGAAGACCTGTCCTCCTGGGTCAACAACTGGAGCGAGTACGCTAAAGTCGCGGGGTGGGAATTGTTAAGTTAGATAAAGCCCTTTTTCAGAATAAACTAATTTCGCCCAAAATGAAGCTGGGTTGAACCCCTTGGATACCATTATCCTTTCAATAGGATGGGTAGAAGTTTCTTTGGGATGGCGATCGCGCAGCGTGCGCGCCCTTGCGTATCCCGCGTCTCTACCCTGAGATAGATGCAACTTGAAGAACTATTCAAGTCACATTTCTCAAGGCATATTGGGCTTCCCGGCGCAGTCCAGCGGCAATTCTAAACATTTCGCGACCCGCGTGCAGGTAGCTATCGTCGTAGTTGGCGGTAAAAAAGTTAAACTCCTCAATTCCATCCCCCACGCGATCGAGGCAGTAGTAAAGGTTTGCCGCCGCACCAGCGACTGGGGAGGGGTTAGGCATGGAACGAAAAATTTTCTGCGCTTCGCTTAAAAACTGGCGGCAGTTGTTCAGATAATCCTGAAACGCTTCCAAAAGTTGATCATCAAACGGATCGGCAGATAGTTCGTCGATCTGCGATTGTAGGGGATTGAGAATGCGAGAGAGCAAGCGATTCACCGGCTGATACACTTGAGCCAGCCATAGTTGAATTTGAGCGTCGATGTCCGGCGCAGCTGGTCGCCGCTTTTGGGGTTGTTTTTGCGCCGTTGCCGATGCAACTGCCGAGTTGCCCGATATTTGCCGATCGTAAGACTGTCGCCGCGTTGGATCTCCCAACACCTCATAAGCAGCATTGATCTCAACGATGCGATCGCTATCTGCCGTTTCCTTTTGTGTATCTGGGTGAAACTGCTTCGCCAAACGGCGATAAGCTTGCTTGATTTCTGCTTGTGTCGCTTTCTGACTAACTTTTAGCGTTTCGTAGTAGTTTTGATCTCTCATTTTTAGCTGCCTTACAAATCGACGGGAGTTCAGCCGCCTGTAAAGCAGCTTCCCTTAAACGCAAAGAACATTTTCGATTGTAAAAATTTCCCACGAGTCTGCAAACACAGCTTTTGAAACCACGGGATTTAATACCATTTTTTAGATAAATTGTCAAGCTTTATAGGCAAAACGGAAAACTTGGATTCTGGATCTTGGAACAGGGGCGTGCTTAAATAGCGTTCTGCGTCCTTCTTCGCGGGCGAGACGGCGCCCGTAAGCGATCGCTTCCTCATCGGTCACGGCGATTACCCGATCAATTAAATCAACTTTCAGCGGTCGTCTCGCGATCAATTTTGGCTTTGGCTGGGTTGCGAAACTGCTGCAACATATAAGCATCGGGCATCGTTTCCCAAATTTCCTGCGCCCGTCTTATTGCCCCAGTCATGCCCTCAATACCAAGCGTCAGTTCCAATTCGGCACCATAAGCGCGCAAAATCGCCCTTGTTTCGCTGCTCATGGTTTCCGGCATCGTTAAAATTAAGCGATAACCAGGTGCTGCCACCACCATTGCCAGCACAATACCCGTATTTCCCCAAGTTGGTTCCAGCAAAACGGTTTTACCCGGTGCGATCGATCCTTCTTTCTCTGCTACATCGATCGTACTCGCACCAATGCGGTCTTTAACCGCAGCCGCCTGGTTCATTCCCTCTAATTTCACCACAATTCGTGCCATGCAGCCTTCCGATTGAGCGATGCGGTTCAATTGTACCAGCGGTGTCCGACCGACTAATTCTGTAATATCGCGGGCAATTCCCATAATCGGTAATGGGTAATCGGTAATGGGTAATAGATCCACGACTTACGCAAAGAAACCGGGTTTCTAGGAAAAAGAGATCGCAGCTTGAAACCCGGTTTCTGAGTTCGTCCTTCGCCATCGGTAAGATTTTAACCAATTACCAATCACCAATTACCCATTACCAATTAGATGTAATACATAATATCCAGCTGACGCCTTGAATCTCGCTTCTCGCGCATATCTTGTAGCGTGTATTTTTGCAAAACTGAATAAGCAGCTTCAATCCCTTCATGCCATATTTCTCGCAGTACGGCACTTTCTACTGTTTTTGGTTTGGTATCAAGTTTAGAGGATTGCGGATCTAATCCTTCCAAACAGGACACCACCTCCAGTAGGGTAATTTTCCAGGGTTCCCGACCCAAAAAATAGCCACCTTTTGCCCCGCGTTGGCTACGCACCAAACCGCAGCGCCTCAAAGTAGCCAGCAGTTGTTCTAAATATCGGTCAGGAATATTTTGTTTAGCGGCAATCTGCCGAATTTGCAATGGCTCGCCTTCATTGTAAGAAATTGCCAGTTCCAATAAAGCTAAAAGCGCGTATTCACTTTTACATGAAAGTTCCACAGATTATACCCATTCTCGACTAAATTGCTACAACTGGTTCAAATTGTGCTATCAATTACAAGGGATTTAGTTCTATGCACCGATCGATCCCTGTCAGGTCTTGCAAATACCCCAGTTCTCCACTAGAGTTTGCAGGTTTCTTCCATTTTATCAGCGGACTGACGCAAAAAACCCGGTTTCTACAAAGAAACCGGGTTCATAGCACAGGTGTCAACGAGAGTCAACTAGCAGACCTCGTATTCACTAGAAACTGAAGGTAGTTCTGAGAGTGCCAATAAAGATGTCGTCGTTGTCGTTATCTTGGTTGGGAGACATTAGCCAGATGACGCCAGGGGTTAATGAGATATTGTTCGTTACCTGGATCTTGTAGAAGCCTTCGATGTGGTAAGGAGGATCGTCCTCGAAATTAGAATTTCCTGGCGCATCGATCTCGGTCAAGTATGGTTCCACACCGGCGAACAGACCCAACAAATTACCCTTTCCACCCAAGTCTGGGAAGGCAAGACCACCGCCCCAAGTCCAAATATCGGCATGTCCCCGACCAATGATAATCGCGTCGGTGAAAGCAGCATAACCGCTGATGGAGAAATTCTTGCTGATGCGAAGCGCTGCCGATGCACCGTAGGAGTTAGTCACGATAGGTCGTCCTGGAAACCCGGCAACAGTTGCTGGCGAATTAGCTAAACCAGTACCAACCAAACCCCTGGTGCCTCCACCACCAAGATCGAAGATCGCATTACCAGCGTTGTGGTAACCGTGGACATAGGTTAAAGCCAAGCCAAAGGTATTGCTGACATTGAAGTTCAGCTGAGCCAAGGCAGCATATTCACCATTAAACAGGCCATTTTTATCCAAGGGACTATTTGCACCAGGACCTGCCAGGTAACCTAAGGTGAGCGAACTTACTCCCAAAATACCGCCACCGCCAAAGGCTAAGTTTACCCCTGCACCTGCACCGCCGCCAATCCGATAAATCGGGCTTTCTTGAGCAAAGGCAGAAAGCGCGCCATTTCCGCCGTCATAGTCTTCAAAGTAAGGATTGACGGTGGGAGTGTAATCGCTGTGAATCCCATTATGTGCCGCTATATAAACCTGCGACTTGCCAAATATGGGGAATCGATAAGCCAACCAGTCTAAAATGATATCGTTGTTGCCAGTGTTACCAAGGTTAAATTGCTGGGTGCCTTCACCTGTAGTCAACCCTGTCAGGTTGTTGTTCCGGTCTGGGAAGTTAAATTGTCCAGCATTACCAGCCGCCAGACGGGTGTGTAACAAATCCCTTCCAGAAAAACTGGTTTGGAATTCTAAACGCACCCTGTCTTGGAATACTGTATTGTTGTCGTCATCGTTTCCACCTGGACTAGCCCCGCCAAAGGCGTCGGTGACGGCAAAAATTACTTCTCCCTTCAGCTTCGTGGTCGTAGAAAACTGCTGAGCTTCCAGCCTCGCCGTGCGCGCTTCTAATGCATCTACCCTTCCGCGCAAGGTGGCGAGTTCTGCCGCAAATTCTTCTTGCAGACGCCTGATAGTCGCCAAATCTTCTTTGCTGGGCAAATCGGCGACTGCTGCGGCAATTAGTTCGTTGATTCGGTCTAAACAAGCATTTAAACCAGCCGCAAATTCGTAGCGCGTCAGCGCCCGGTTGCCGCGATAGGTGCGATCCGGATATCCTTCAATACAACCGTAGCGCTCAACTAGGGATTGCAATGCTTGGAATGCCCAGTGAGTGGGGTCTACGTCAGTCAGCTGGGAAACTGAGGTTACCTGACCCTGGGCATTTCTGTTGGCAGAGTTTTCGCTGCCATATTGCAGAATTTGATTTAACGTTCTGTCAGGATTGGCAGCGGGTGCATTCCTCGTATTCGGTACTGCCTGTGCTACGGTGGCGCCAGATACTTCAGCCTGTTTGCCGGAGGTGATAGAATCCTCTAACGGCTTAACTGATTTAACTCCAGCGAGCTTTTCTAACTCGGTTGTAGAATTGGTTGAAAAGTCTGAAGCGGATTTATCAGTTGCCAGCGTTAACGCCACAGCAGCTATTTCGGTCTTATCGCTGCCTGTTAAATTGGTTGCGTTTTCGGCTGCAATTGCTGAAGTACCGAATACCAGCGTGGTTCCCAGAAAAACTGGGCTAATTACCAGAGATTTCCACACAATATTAGACATTTTCCTCTTATCCTCACACCGAATGTTTACACTCACCACACAATAGAGCTGGAGATTTCTGGGCTGAGGAACGCCCAAGAATTAGTAATGCCCGTTGCTTCAATAGCGCCGCTTATGCGAGCGCTGATTTTGGGTCAAGGCACTACGCTCTACATCTTACTGACCCTTGATACGCCCATGCCTGAGGGCAATGGTACTCTTCGGAAGGTAGGCTTTCCGTACTAAACCTTACACAACCCCAGGTCTAATTTTTGGGAATTTAACAGCCTACATCATCCAGGCGGTATCGCTTGCCTTTTGACTCGCCGCTTTTTCCAGTAAGCGATCGCTTCTTCCTTCCCACCTTAACCGCTTTTTAACCCCTGATATTCTTTCTTCTGCCAACTTTTGGACAAACCAAGCTGCCAAAAGCAGGCATTTAACGGTTTAGAGCTTGGTTGAGGTGCGTTCGCGAAGCGTGCCTTTGGCATATCGCGCTTGCTTGATTTTATGATTTGAACCGTTTCCTTGGGTTTAGCCCCAGGTTTCCTGCCAAACCAGACCTATGTTTGGTTTCTATCAAGGCGACCGGGCGTATTGCCTTGGCAACGCCTACTCAAGTTATAGATTAACAGAACTTTCCTGATTTTTAACCTTCTGATTGCTTTTTTCTGCGATAATATAAAGATTTTTTGCCAAATCTTCTCATAAATCCCCAAAAAACTATCCGCTCTCGCGGGTTGGTTGGAAAATTTAACCAACAACGCGAGAGCGGTCTAGCGGGTCTTCAGATTGAACCTGACTGCCGGGAGGAACTCTTCAGTTAGTACCAGCAGTTGCAGCGTTTTAGTTCCCGAAGGAACTAAGGCTAACTGCTAGAGAACAGCCCCGGCACACAGCCGGATAACTTCAATCTGATGACCCATGCGTTTACTACTTTCTATCATGGGCATCACCTCCTTGTTGCCTGAGCGGTCTTTTTCTCAAACGGGAGTCTGTTCCATTTCAGGTGTTGTACACCTCTAATTAGACTAACACAGGAATTTCAAAATGGGAGATGGGGAAGAGGGAAGAAAGGAAAAATATCAGGACTTACGCAAGGGCGTTCCTATCACCAAAGTTTCTGGCTGCGATCTATAGTTCCAAAGCGACGATTTTTCCTATAAACCCGGTTTCTTTGCCTAATTCCTGAAGATGTGAGCAGCAACAACGCCAAGAAATTCCAAGCAAAGACCCCTACCAGATGGTAGGGGTTGTGTTTTACACGAGATGCTTCCAGTCTGGGGGCGTATTGCCCGCCCTTAAAGATTAGAGAGCGTTTCCGCGAGGCAGAACTTCCTCAGGGAAGATAAAGTTTTCGTGCGGTTGATCCTGAGGCGACATCCAAGCGCGGATGCCCTCATTCAACAAAATGTTTTTCGTGTAGAAGGTTTCAAACTCTGGATCTTCGGCGGCGCGCAATTCTTGCGACACGAAG
>NZ_JBHFNP010000046.1:0-2564 GCF_041929235.1 Microseira sp. BLCC-F43 | reverse complement strand
CTGGGACTATTTCTTTTGCACCCATCTGTTGGGCTGCTACTGTTGGTAGTGCTTGACGGTTTATTTTTCCACTCGGAGTTAATGGCAGTTTTTCTAGCAGCATGAAACTTGTTGGTATCATGTATTCTGGTAGTTTTGCCTGTATATACTGCCGAATATCATTAACCAGAAGATGTGCGCTTCTCCACATCAACTCTGGCCGAGCCGTTAACTTGTTGCTCGTTTCATTTGAAATCTCCCCAACCTTAGACGGACGTACAGCATAGATAGTGTAGAGTCCAGTATCTTTGAGTAAGGTATCTTGCTCAATCGCCAAATTGTAGCCGTGGTTTTCGAGCAGCACTGTCATACACTCCAGCCGCCCATCAATATCGTGTACCTCTACAACAATCTGCCTGATTTTTTGCCAATCATCCTCCTGAATACCCGCAAGTACATCCAGTTCACTTTTCTCCACATCAATCTTGAGCAAATCGATCTGAGTAATGCCATTTTCACGAATCACTTCAGAAATCGTTTTTAAAGGGCAACTGAAATCCTGACTTTGTAATCGCTCTGTCAGCAGATCGTTCATCTCCTCATTCGATATTGCTGTCTCATTTGCTGCAATTTGTTGCTGATTGAGCAAGGACAATTTAATCACCTCTTGCTCATCTTTGCTATTGGCATAGCATCCAGAAATTACAGAAACATAAGGATAATAAGTGAAGCGAGCGCGCTTGGCTTCACGGGATAAACCATAGTCAAATAACCGAATATTGTTGTTGAAGCTATAAAGTCCTGTGTTCAAGCGTAAGACTTCAAAAATAGGGGGTATAGGCTCAAATGCGTAAATAACTACATTTTTGTAATTTTGAGCTATAAAGAGTGTAAATAAGCCGATGTTTGCCCCCACATCAAAGATGCAATCTCCATCATTAATTGAAATACCATGACGCAAATAAGACCGATCTTTAAAGATTTCCTGATATACAAAGTCTGTTTCATTCTTATTCAAGTGGATGATTGCCATTCCATTTGGCAACTCGTACTGCCGATGGGTAGCCAACAGACCCTCTTTTTCGTAACGAAGTAGTTGCCAAACGGTAAACGCACATTGCCGATCTGGGACAATATAAGCCACTAATCGCTTGTCATCAGGCTCATCTTCCCGAACAACCACTACCGTTTCTGCCACTGCGGCGTGTTGACTTAACACCGCTTCGATCTCTCCCAACTCAAGGCGGAAGCCCCGAATCTTCACTTGGTTATCGATGCGTTCGAGGTACTCAAGACTACCATCAGCGTTGTAGCGTCCCCAATCGCCCGTTTTGTAGAGACGTGTATTGGGTTGTGTGCTAAAAGGATTAAGAATAAATCGTTCAGCAGTGAGTTCAGGGCGATTCAAATAGCCTCGAACTACACCAGCACCCCCAATATACATCTCACCCCGGGCTCCACGAGGTACAGGCTGTAGGTGCTTATCTAATATATACACCTGTAAGTCAGGAATTGGACGACCGATGATACTGCCCCTACGATTGAGATCGGCTATTGTTAGGGGTTGATAGGTAACGTGTACAGTTGTCTCTGTTATTCCGTACATATTGACTAATTGAGGCAACCGATCTCCGTGTCGTTCAAACCAAGGTTGCAAGCTTGGCAAAACTAATGCTTCTCCACCTAAAATGACCAAACGTAAGCTAAGTTTTGATTCACCAGTGTCTGCCAGCTCTTCTACCCGCATCAATTGGCGAAAAGCGGATGGAGTTTGGTTAAGAACAGTCACTCGTTGCTGGGTCAGTAGAGTGTAAAAGGCTGAGGGGTCTCGACTCACCCAATAGGGAACTATAATTAGACGTCCGCCGTACAGTAAAGCGCCCCAAATTTCCCAGACGGAAAAGTCGAAGGCGTAGGAGTGGAATAATGTCCACACGTCATTTGCATCAAATTGAAACCAAGAGTGAGTGGCGGTAAATAAACGAACTAGATTCTGATGGTTGACCAAAACCCCTTTAGGTTTTCCTGTAGACCCAGAAGTGTAGATCGCATAAGCCAAGTGATTTGGCGAAGTATTACGATCGAGATTCTCTCGGCTGAAAGAGCTGATCGTTTCCCAGTCTGTATCCAAACATAAAATCTGTCTCTGATTCTTCCCTAACAAGTCCACTAATCTTGACTGAGTGAGTAACATCGACACTTGGGAATCACTCAACAAGTAGCTCAAACGATCTTTGGGATATCTTGGATCTAAGGGTACATAAGCACCACCAGCTTTGAGAATTGCCAACAATCCGACAATCATTTCTATCGAACGATCGACACAGATACCCACTAACACCTCTGGACCCACACCCTGAGCGATCAGGTAATGTGCAAGTTGATTAGCTTTGCTGTTTAACTCTTGGTAAGTGAGTTGTTGTTCTTCAAACACTACCGCCACTGCATCCGGAGTACGCGCCACCTGCTCCTCAAACAATTGATGAACGCATTGATTCACCCCAATTTCTCTCACCCAATTATTTTCTGGTGATAGTAATTGCTGTCTTTCGACCGGGTTCAATAGGGGTAATTGCTCTATTTTC